>JACZSH010000065.1 GCA_022574315.1 Chloroflexota bacterium
CACTGGCTTCGTAGCGGTAGACTTTGCCCGGCTCGACTACCCTTATCGGCGGCGTCAGGCTTTCCAGCGCCCGGGCGCTCACCGACGTGGTGTGGGTGCGCAGCAGCATCGGCTTTTCCCCGGGTTTTGTCTTTACCCAGGAAGTGGACATGGTATCGCGGGCGGGATGGGCGTCGGGGATGTTCAGGGCATCGAAGTTGTAATACTCCCACTCCACCTCCGGACCCTCCGTCACCTCGAAGCCCATGGAAACGAATATATCACAGATTTCGTCGAGTGTCTGTGTAATCGGGTGCCGCCGTCCCGCCGGCAGCGGCCGACCCGGCAGCGTGACATCGAAAGTTTCCCGCTTTGCCTGCGCCGCCAGCTGTACCTGCCGCAGGGCCAGCTCTTTTTGCTTGAAGCTGTCCTCCAGCTCGTTCTTTACCTGGTTGGCGCGGGCGCCGGCCGTCTTCCGCTCTTCAATCGGCAGGGAACTCAGGCCGCGCAGGGTAGCCGTCAGGGAACTTTTCTTGCCCAGATACTGGACTCGCCAGGCCTCCAGGCGCGGCGGGTCGCTGATGCTTTCCAGTTCCTGGAATGCCTGCGTTTTCAGTTCTTCGAGCTGTTGCCACATCTTCTTGTCTTACGCTTCTTTCCTGGAACGTGGGCTGGAGTATTCGAGGACGCTGCTTGAGTCAGATCTCTCAGGCCTGGACTTTTTCTTTGGCGGTGGTTACCAGGCTGGAGAAAGCCTCCGGCTCTCTTACCGCCATGTCGGCGAGCATTTTACGGTTGATATCGATTCCGGACTCTCGCAGGTAGTTCATGAACTGGCCGTACTTCAAACCCTGCGCTCGACTCGCCGCGTTGATTCTCAGTATCCAGAGTCGCCTCATGTCTCCCTTACGCTCGCGCCGGTGAACGTACGCGTAGTACAACGACTTGGCCATGGACTCACTGGCCCGCCGGATAAGGGAGTGCTTTGATGCCCGGTGTCCCTTGGTCAGGGCCAGTATTTTCTTGTGTCGCCGGTGCGACGTCATTCCTCTCTTTACTCGTGGCAAGTGTCTATCCTCCTATTTAGCTAGACCCCGTAGGGGATCAGTCTCTTTATGCGCACCCGGTCCGCCGGCGCCAGTTCGACTTTCTTGTCAAAAAGGTTTTTCACCCGTTTCGCCTTGTTGCGTCGCAGGTGACTTTTCGGGCCTTTTATCCGCATGACTTTGCCGCGTCCGGTGATGTGGAAACGGCTTTTCGCCCCTTTATGTGTCTTCAGTTTTGGCATCTTTAACTTCCTTCACTTCTTCTTTAGGCTTGGCTTTCGGCTTGCTGGTCGGGGACAGGATGACGTTCATCCGCCTCCCCTCCATTACTGGCTGTCTTTCCGTGGCAGATACCTCGCCGAGTGTCTCCGACATTCGTTGCAAAAGCTTATATCCAAGCTCGGGATGCGTGATTTCACGACCCCGGAACATGATGGTAACTTTTACTTTAGCCCCCTCCATCAGCAGCTTCAGCGCCACTCTGGCTTTGGCATCAAAATCGTGTACCCCGATTTTTGGCCGCATACGGATTTCTCGCAGCATGGAGACCTTCTGGGTCTTCTTCATCTCCTGCTCTTTTTTCGCCTGCTGGTACTTGTACTTACCGTAATCGAGAAGTCGGCATACCGGGGGTGCTGCAGTCGGGGCTACCTCGACCAGGTCGAGGTTTTGCTTTCGTGCGGCCTCTTGTGCTTGGCTCAAGGGCATGATGCCCAGTTGTTCTCCCTTCTCTCCCACCAGTCGGATCTCTTGAGCCCTTATCATGTGGTTGACGCGCAGTCGCTTAATTATTTCCCTTTTTACCTCCTTTGGGTAACAAGTATCTTACGAACAAAAACTATACCATTTTCTGGCTGACTAATCAAATCATGGAGACTGAGGCCTGTTGGCAACCTCTCTACTCAGTCTCGCTAATATCATACTATATCCATGGTCCGGCTGGCGATAGCCTCGCTCACTTTTTTCTTGAAGCCGTCGAATGGCTGGTCGGCCAGCTGCTCCCCGCTGCGCCGGCGCACGGACACGGTGCCGGCCTCCGCCTCTTTGTCCCCCACCACCAGCATGTACGGTATCTTCTCCAGTTGCGCCTGCCGGATTTTAAAATTTATCCTCTCCGCCCGGGTGTCAACCTCGGCGCGTATTCCAGCGGCTTTGAGTTCACCTGCCAGCTTGTGTGCATATTCCAGGTGGCGGTCGGCCACCGGTATCAGCTTTACCTGTACCGGCGCCAGCCACAGCGGGAAAGCGCCCCCGTAGTGCTCGATTAACGTGGCCAGGAATCGCTCCATGCTGCCCAGTACCGTCCGGTGCACCATCACCACCGAGTGTTCCTGCCCGTCCTCCCCGATGTAGGTCACGTCGAAGCGCGGCGGCAGGTTGAAGTCCACCTGTATCGTCGGCCCCTGCCAGGCTTTCCCCAGAGCGCTTTCAAATTTGATGTCTATCTTCGGTCCGTAGAATACTCCTTCGCCCGGGTCGATTTCGTAACTGAGTCCGGCGCGCTCCAGGGCCTTCCTCAGTATACCGGTGGCTTTTTCCCATACTTCCGGTGAGCCGGCGCATTTATCGGGTCGGGTGGACAGCATCACCTGGTAGTTGCTGAACTGGAATGAATCTATCATGAAGAGTGCCAGGTCGAGCACTCCGGTTATCTCGTCTTCCAGCTGGTCGAATCGACAGAAGATGTGCGCGTCGTCCTGGGTGAACCCCCTCACCCGTGACAGACCGTGCAGTACTCCGGAGCGCTCGTAGCGGTAGACGGTGCCCAGTTCAGCGTAGCGTATCGGCAGTTCCCGGTAGCTGTGCAGTTTGGTCTTGTAGATTAGTATGTGACCCAGGCAGTTCATCGGCTTCATGATGTACTTTTGCCCCTCCACATCCATCGGGCTGTACAGGTAGTCCAGGTAAAACTCAAGGTGTCCACTCGTCCGCCACAGCTCCATCCGGGCCAGGTGCGGCGTATAGACGATATCGTAACCGCGCCTGACGTGCTCGTCTTTCCAGAAGTCCTCGATTTCCCGTCGGATGATGGCTCCTTTCGGGTGCCAGAGCACCAGCCCCGGGCCGAATTCGTCCTGGATGCTGAACAGGTCGAGTTCCCTGCCCAGCTTGCGGTGGTCGCGTCGCGCCATTTCTTTGAGCCTTGCCAGGTGCTCATCGAGTGCTTCCTGCGTGTCGAAAGCGACCCCGTATATCCGTTGCAGCATTTTATTGTGCTCGTCGCCCCGCCAGTAAGCGCCGGCGGTGCTGACCAGTTTGACCGCCTTGATTTCACCGGTCGAGTTTACGTGCGGCCCCCGGCACATGTCGGTGAACGTTCCCTGCTGGTAGACACTGACCGTCTCGTCGTCAAGCTCGTCAATCAACTCGATTTTGTACGGCTGGTCGGCGAAAAGCCGGCGCGCCTCTTCCTTGGTCACCTCTTTTCTGGTGAAGGGGGTATCGGCGGCAATTATTGACCGCATCTTCTCTTCGATGGCGGGCAGGTCGTCGGGGTTGAGCGTGCGCGGCAGGTCGAAATCGTAGTAAAAACCGGCCTCAATTGCCGGCCCGATGCCGAATTTGGCTTCCGGAAACATCGCTTTTACCGCTTCCGCCATGACGTGGGAAGCGGAGTGCCGCATCGTCTCCAGCCTTGTTTCTTTAGCCTGCTCTTTTTCCGGTGCCACTCTTTAATGCCTCGTTTTCATGCGGAGTGCCGCATCGTCTCCAGCCTTGTTTCTTTAGCCTGCTCTTTTTCCGGTGCTACTCTATTAATGCCTCGTTTTCATAATGAAAACCTCCCACCCTGTCCGGGGAAGAGGTTGTCTCTATTCCTGCGCTACTTAAACATCGGTCGTTTTACCGCTGTCAGGCTCCTTCCGGCACTAACCTGCGCCTCAGTCTCCATTATACCAGCCATACGCTTTGAGTGCAATTACCTTTTTCGTCGGTTCCGTTTGCATTTGGTTAATTCCATTTGTCATTGCCAATAGCGCTGTCCTGTCATTGCCAATGGCCCCACCTTGTCATTGCGAGGAGCGCAGCGACGAAGCAATCTCTAATAATTTAATTATCCATAAAGATTGCTTTGCCTTCGGCTCGCCATGACATCACCAACCAAAACCGAATAATGCCCGCCTTGCCACCCCCGCCGCTCTCGGGCTATAATTCTTAATAACCGCATGATAAAGAGAGTTTTTCCCATTCTGGCCGTTTCTATCTTTGCCTGTATGCTGGGCTCCGGCATTGTCGTCCCCCTGCTCCCCCTTTACGCGGAGAGCCTCGGCGCCACCGGAATCGGGCTCGGCGTCATCTTTGCCGGTTTCGCTATTTCCCGCACCCTGGTTACCCCTATCTTCGGCCGCCTCTCCGACCGCCACGGCCGAAAGTCTTTTATCGTGGTCGGCCTTTTTTTATACGCCGTCATCTCCCCGGCTTTCATCTGGGCGGATACCGTTGCCCAACTGACGATGGTGCGTTTCGCACACGGGATTGCCGGCGGCTTGATTTTGCCCATCGCCCAGGCGTACGTCGGTGACATCTCCCCGGAAGGCGAGGAAGGTAAATGGATGGGCTATGCCAACGCCGCCTTCTTCGGCGGTTTTGGTTTTGGCCCGCTGCTCGGCGGTGTCGTCACCCGGTATTACGGTATGGACGTTGCCTTTTTCGCCATGGGCGGTCTGAGCCTGCTGGCTTTCTTCATCGCCCTTTTCTTCCTGCCCGAGGTCACCCGCAAGCACGCTGCCTCCGCGCCGAGTCTGTCTTTCCGCGAGATGGGGCGTAGCCGCCTGACCGGCGGTCTGTTCGGTTACCGTCTCGCCCAGACCCTGGCCCGGGCGGCTTTCTTCACTTTCCTGCCCGTCTTCGCCGCCGTCCGTCTCGGCTTGGGCACCGACCTTATCGGCATTCTCTTCGCCGTTCATATCCTGCTGGTAGCGGCGCTCGGGATACCCCTGGGGAGAGTCGCCGATAGGTTCAGCCGGCGGTTCATGGTGGTGCTCGGCTGCCTGGTCACTTTTGCCTTCATGGTCATGTTGCCGCTGGCCTCCAGCTTCCCGACACTCATGGCGCTGATTATTCTGGGCAGTATCGGCAACGCCATTTCCACCCCGGCTGCCTCCGCCCTCGTCATCGAAGAAGGCCGGCGCTTCGGTATGGGTTCGACGGTGGCCGTTTTCACCACTGCCCTCAATATCGGGATGGCGGTGGGTCCGATTTTAGCCGGTGCCATCGTCGATTATTCGGGTATAAACAACGCATTTTACTTTGGAGCGGTGGCTGTGCTGGCGGGCGCCGGCGTGTTTGTCTGGTTTACTTCGGCGTCCCGGTCGGTGACAGTCTGACGGCTAAGCGACGGTGACCAGAAAAAGTTTCCCCGCTTCGCCGCGTTCTTTGACCAGTTCGGAGTGCATCAACGGTGATAGTTGGGCGTCAAGCTCCACTTCGGACAGTTCCAGCCTGGTTTTAATTTCGTCCCGGGTGGTTTTCTCGCCGTCTTTGATAAACTGGTAGACTTTTTTCTGGAGTTCGGACAGCCCCTCCGCTCCGCTCTTCCCCACTCTTTCCTTACCCGCCAGGTAGCTTGCCCAGGGTTCGCACCGGCCGGCGTGCAGCCCTATTTCCATCAGGCAATCGTCGCAGTAGACCTGTCCCTGGTGGGCGTAAGCCTCGTCCTCGGTGATTTCACGGCCGCATCGGTGACATTCCATAACGGACCCCCCTCCCCGCCCGGGGTGGGTACGGTGACCTGGCGGGCGTTAATATGTTTCCATAGAAAACTGTCCGCGGCTGACCTTACCGGCCCGGCTTCTCCGTGCCTACGATCGCAATTTCAATGTTGCTGCCGCACTTGGAGCAGGTTACGCTGAAAGTAACCGGCTGTTTCATCACTCGCTCCGCCACCGCCGTAACTACGGAATCAATATTATCCAGGCGTTGGTCGAACAAGTCAAGCCGTCTCATGATTCGTTCTAAGTCCGGGCTGGCCTGTTCTGCCGTCTTTGTTTCGCTTTCCTTCGCCAAGACTGTGTCCTCCTGAAGGTTATGGTCAACCTAATTATACGTTTCAGGTGGTGCCGTGTCAAAATATTATTGATTTGTTAAAATCGGAGGCGTATAATTTCTATCATGCGGAGTCCTCGGGGACTGCGCCAAATTCGAAGGAGGGAGTCAAATGCCTGAAGAGATGGTCGGAACGGTGAGTGACTTCTTTGCTCATCCCGTCGTTGCCGGAATTGAGCTGACCGGGACTCTGAAAGTGGGTGACCGCGTGCATATCAAGGGACACACCACTGACCTTGAGTTCACCATCGGCTCCATGCAGATTGACAACGCCGATGTCAGCCAAGGTAAGGCCGGCGATTCGGTGGGTGTCAAGGTCAGTGACCGCGTCCGGAGCGGGGACCACATTTACCGGGTTACCGACTGAGCCGCACCACGGGTCGTCCGTGCCCCCTTTCCCCGTCAGGCCCGGACCGGGGCAGGCTTCCGGTCGGGTTTACCTAGCCGATTGCCCTGAGCAGGTTGGCCATTTCAATGGCGCTCACCGCCGCGTCAAAACCCTTGTTTCCCGCCTTGGTTCCGGAGCGCTCGATGGCCTGCTCCAGCGTGTCGGTGGTGATAACCCCGTAAATCACCGGCAGGCCGGTATCCAGCCCCACCTTGGCGATTCCCTTGGTCACCTCGGCGGCGATGTAGTCGAAATGCGGCGTGCCGCCCCGTATCACCGCCGCCAGGCAGATTACGGCGTCGTACTTCTTCGATTTGGCAAGTTTCTGCGCCACCAGCGGGATTTCGAACGAGCCCGGCGTCCAGGCAATTTCGATGTCGTCTTCCTCAACCCCGTGGCGGACCAGAGCGTCCTTGGCCCCTTCCAGCAGTTTCACGGTAAAAAACTCGTTGAATCGGGAGACCACCACTCCGAATTTCAGCCCCTTCCCCTGTAGCATACCTTCCAGGCGTTTGCTCATTGCTTTCTCCTTGGCGCGTATTTTTCGGCTACTCTAGTCTTCGATACCTTCAGTTAATTTTAGTTTGTGGCCCATCTTTTTCTGCTTCGTTTCCAGGTATTGGTAGTTGTGCGGATTGGCTTCTGCCAGTATTGGCACCGTCTCCACCACTTTCAGCCCGTAGCTTTCCAGCCCGATTACTTTTTTCGGGTTGTTGGTCATCAGGCGGATGCTGTGCAGGCCGAGCGCGGCCAAAATCTGGGCGCCGATTCCGTAGTCCCGCAGGTCGGAAGGGAAGCCCAGGGAAAGGTTCGCTTCCACCGTGTCCATCCCCTGGTCCTGGAGGGCGTAGGCGCGGATTTTGTTGTGGATGCCGATACCTCTTCCCTCCTGCCTCATGTACAGGATAACCCCCCGCCCTTCCTCGGCGATGTTTCTCATTGCAATCGCTATCTGGTCGCCGCAGTCGCAGCGCAGGCTGCCGAATACTTCTCCGGTCAGGCACTGGCTGTGCACCCTCACCAGCACCGGCTCATCCGTGGATATGTCTCCCATCACCAGGGCGAGGTGTTCGTCGTTATCGGTCTCGCTCTTGTAGGCGATGGCGGTGAACTCCCCGTAGACGGTGGGTAGCTTGGCTTCGGCCACCCGGTGCACCAGTTGCTCGTGACGGTGGCGGTAGGCAATCAGGTCGGTCACGGTGGCTATTTTTATCCCGAACCGGTCCGCCAGCACCTTGAGTTGTGGCAGGCGCGCCATGGAACCGTCCTCGTTCAAAATCTCGCAGATGACTCCCGCCGGGAACAGTCCGGACATCCGCGTCAAGTCGACTATCGCCTCGGTGTGTCCGGCTCTGGCCAGGACGCCGCCGTCCCGGGCGCGCAGCGGGAACATGTGCCCCGGCTGGACAATGTCATCGGGCGTGGTGGCCGGGTCAACCACCGCCCGCACCGTCTCCGCCCGGTCCGCGGCGGAAATACCGGTGGCTACCCGGTGCTTGGCTTCAATCGATACCGTGAAGGCGGTGGTAAACTTTGACGTGTTGCGTTGTACCATCAGTGGTATCTTGAGTTCGTCCAGCCGTTTACCGGTGGTCGGCAGGCATATCAACCCTCTCCCGTGCCGCGCCATGAAGTTAATCGCTTCGGCGGTGACCTTCTCCGCCGCCATCGCCAGGTCGCCCTCGTTCTCTCTGTCCTCATCGTCCACGATGATGACGAACTTGCCTGCCTTGATATCTTCAATCGCTTCTTTAATCGTTGTCAGTGCCATGTTTTCCTTTTAGTTTACCGGAAAGCCGTGCTCCCGCAAAAAGTTGGCGGTTATCCCCGTGCTTTGGGTCTGCGACCTGGTAAATTGCTCCACGTATTTGCCGATGATGTCCGTCTCCAGGTTTACCGGGTCACCCGCCCGCTTCTCCCCCAGCGTGGTCTGTTGCTGAGTGTAGCTGACTACCGACACCCGGAAAGAGTTTTCGTCCCGGTCGATTACGGTCAGGCTGATTCCGTCCACGGCGATAAAGCCTTTTTGTACCGTGTAGCGCATTATTTCTGCGGGGGCTTTAACCGTGATGAGGATAGCTCTGGATTCCGGCGTCACCGCGGCT
>JACZSH010000152.1 GCA_022574315.1 Chloroflexota bacterium
CACGGGTGCTCTCAATGTGGTGGAACTAACCAGAGAAGTCTTCTTCGATAAAGATGGCAGAATCGCCGGAGAACCGCCACCGCCTGACGGAAGCTGGATGCCCGATGAAGGGCCACCGCCGGACGAGGGACCGCCGTAAGTTGGTTGTCCATCCGTAAGGGTAAAGCACCATCTGCGCAGATTGGGTTTGGACGAGATACTCTCCCGGTCTGCGCAGGTTTGATTTAAGCGAATCGGCTGGTCTGTCGGCCTCGTCTCGAATGGCGCGCGTATCGGGTTATTATCTGCTATAATGGCGTCATGGAAATCCAGGCTCAAGGTGGAGAAAAAGCGGGACAAAGCCAGGGCAAAACGACTCAAAAAAGCCCGGGAAAAATAACGACGGGCTATTTGAACCACCGGACTGGAACCTCGTTTCTCCCGTATTAATACTTGCCGGAAAACGTGCTATAATGTACATATTCTACTTAAGGAAAGCGACGTGAAGATACTCCTGGTCTACCCTCAATACCCGGATACCTTCTGGAGCTTCAAGCACGCCTTGAAGTTTATCTCCAAGAAGGCGTCTTTCCCGCCCTTGGGGCTGCTGACCGTTGCCGCCATGCTGCCCGCTGAATGGGAGCAGAAGCTGGTGGATATGAACGTGACCCGGCTGGCGGACGAGGATATCGCCTGGGCGGACTATGTTTTTATCAGCGCCATGGTGGTGCAGGGTGACTCGGTGCGGGAAGTCATCGGCCGCTGCCAGAGGCTGGGTACCCGTACCGTTGCCGGTGGGCCTCTTTTTACCACCGGATATGAAGACTACGATGAAGTTGACCATCTGGTGCTTGGTGAAGCCGAGGTGACGTTGCCCCGGTTTATCAAGCACCTGGAGCAGGGGTCTGCCCGGCATATTTACCCGTCCCGGATATCACCGGATATAAAGGGAACTCCCATCCCCATGTGGTCGCTCATCGATATGAAAAAATACTCGGCGATGAACCTCCAGTATTCTCGCGGTTGCCCTTTCGATTGCGAGTTCTGCGATATTATCGTCTTGAACGGGCATAAACCGCGCACCAAGGATAAAAGCCAGGTACTGGCGGAACTGGACGCGCTGTATGCTAGGGGATGGCGGGATGGGGTATTTGTCGTTGACGATAACTTTATCGGCAACAAGAAAAAGTTAAAATTGGAGATGCTGCCGGCCATGATTGAGTGGCAGAAACGGCGAAAATATCCTTTCTCTCTGCAAACGGAATCATCCATTAACCTCGCTGATGATGACGAGCTGATGCGTTTGATGGTGGAGGCCGGGTTTAATACGGTGTTTATCGGTATCGAGACGCCCAATGAAGAGAGCCTTGCCGAGTGCAATAAATCTCAGAATCAAAATCGTGACCTGGTGGCTTCGGTAAAGCGGATTCAAAACTGCGGCCTGGAAGTACAGGGCGGTTTCATCGTCGGCTTTGACCACGACCCGTTGTCCATTTTTAAAAACCAGATTAACTTCATTCAGAATAGCGGTATCGTTACCGCCATGGTTGGCTTGCTGAATGCACCCACCGGCACCAGACTTCACCAGCGCCTGAAAAAGGAAAACCGCCTGTTAAAAAATTTTTCCGGCAACAATACCGATGGTTCGCTCAACTTCATTCCTAAAATGAATTACGAGACGCTGATAAACGGCTACCGGCAAATCCTGGACACGATTTATTCCCCCAAGCCTTATTATGAGCGGGTACGGTCATTCCTGCGGGAATAAAAACCCCGCCGACGAAGAAAAAACAAAGTCCATTTTTATCAGGTTCAGGCATTTCTTAAATCCATGTGGTTCCTGGGTATCCGGGAAAAAGGCAGAAGGTATTACTGGCAAATGTTCATTTCCATCCTGTTTAAACAGCCGGGGAATTTCCCCATATCGATCAGCCTGGCGGTTTACGGTTATCATTTTCGTAAAGTTGTCCAGAAATACATCCAGACACCCATTGAAGGCTTGCTGGTAACTCCGGCAGTCGGAAATCAGAAGGCTAAAGGCGGCTGACGCCTCATACCGGTGAAAAGATGGGGGATGAAGTCTCCCTGTTAGCTGAATTTCCGGTTGGTGAAAGATCTTTTTACCCGTGCTTGGCTTGTGGGGCATG
>JACZSH010000066.1 GCA_022574315.1 Chloroflexota bacterium
ATAAAGGACTTAGTAAACAAAGAGAAAGGATGGAGAGTGAATGATAAGAGAGTGGAAAGGATATGGAGAAGGGAAGGACTGAAAGTACCCAAGAAATGTTGTCAATCAGCGAAATGGGACTGCGATAATATTAACCAGGCCACCTTTAGGTCGGGCCTGACCCTTAATGGGACTGGCGCAGTGCCTTCATTGTGATCTGTCGACTCGATCTGGGGGTGGCCACGAGAAGTACCCGACCCAGCGAGCAGTGACCTTATAGGAGCATGGCCTAGGCCTCGTCGCAGTCCTGTCCGCTCGCCTGGCGAAAAGGGTACCTTCTTTCGAGGAGGATAGGCTGTGATTTCTCGTGGTTGCCTTTATGTCCCAGGGATAATTGTCGGCGTCGACACCCACAAGGACGAGCACGTGGCGGTAGTGGTCGACAAGCTTGGCGTTCGGATTGGCCAAGGCAACTTGCCAACAACCAATATGGGGTACGTGGGTCTGGAGCGTTGGGCGAGCGGTCTGGGAAAGATCGATGCTTTTGGTGTAGAAGGCACCGGTTCCTACGGGGCTGGCCTAGCCCGTTTCCTGAGAGGTCAGGGGTACAAGGTCATAGAAGTTAATCGCCCGGACCGACTACCCGCCGCAGGCTGGGTAAGAGTGACCCCACTGATGCCGAGATGGCTGCCAGGTCTGTGCTTGCTGGCGTTGCCCGTGATAGACCCAAGTCCGGCGTCGATGAGGTTGAGATGTGGACTGCACCCCTATGATTAGACAGGTAATCTGCGGAGCCAAATTTTTCCGCATAAAGAGGGGCTTCGCCCTTCTTTCTTTTTATATTTCCCCTACTCGTACCATTGAACGAAGTCGTCCAGGGTGATGCGGGTGCTCCGGTAGGTGTTTATCACTGCCTCCGGGTCAGGGTAGCCCAGGGAGATGCCGATGATAAGCTTCCTGGTTGGCGGTAGGCCGAGAAAGTCGCGGATGGCGTCCGGGTAGTTAGTGATTGACGCCTGCAAACAGCTACCGATGCCGAAAGAGTGCGCCGCCAGGATAAGGCTCTGGGAAAACAGCCCCACATCGTATATCGACCACGAAGAAAGGGTGCTATCCATAAAAAGGAATACCACGCAGGGCGCGCCGTAAAACTCAAAGTTAGACAGCCGCAGGTTCTCCCTGCCCACCGTGTCGTCCCGAGCCACCCCGATAGTGGCCAGCCGCCGGGCGCCGTGCTCTCTGAAGCGCTGCTCCAGTTCCGGTGGCCAGGACTGGGGGTGGGGAATATCGGAACTGGTGGCGGCTTTGGCTTTGGCCAGCTCGAAGATAGCTTTACTCAATTCATCCTTCTTTTGGCCGCCGACGACGGCCACTTCCCACGGCTGGGTGTTGGTGTAAGAGGGGCTCCGGCCGGCCGTCAGCAATATTTTTTCCATGACGTCCCTCGGGATGGGCGTGGACTTGAAGGCACGGGAGCTTCGCCTGGTCTCAATCCCTTCCAGCAGTTCCATTGATAACACCTCCAGTAAAATACTAGCCATACTTTAAACCGCCAGCCCGAAGCTGTCAATGTCCGGGCGGGACGGAACGGGCAAGGGGGATAAAAACCTTTCCCCTTTCTCCATAGTTTCTCCCGTGCTATACTGGAATTAAGCATTCGGGAAACAGGAGACCAGTCAGATGACGCCGGTAAAATCATCAAAGACCGACCCTCAAATCCTGGAAATGCCGCCGCAAAAGATGGCAGTGGTGCACGCTAAAGGCGCCCCGGACAAAGTTTTTCCGGAGTTTATGCCCGCCCTCTACGGCTCGGTGTACACTTTGAAATCCGACCTGAAGCAGCAAGGGCGGCCGACTTCCAAAGTGAGCGGACTGCGCGGTCGCTATCCGGACGCGCACCTCGTCCCCAAGGAAGCCTGGACGATGATGCTGGGCCTGCCCATTCCGGAAGACACCACTGCCCTGCCCCAGAAAGTTCCCGGTATCACGGTCGGCATCGAAGAGTGGCGCTACGGCATGGTCGGCCAGATTCTGCACCTGGGGACCTACGACCAGGAAGGTCCCAACGTGGAGCGCCTGCAAGGATTCATTACCGACAGCGGTTATGAGATAGCCGGTGACCATGAAGAAGAATACCTGACCACACCCGACGCCAAAGTCGTCAAGACGCTCATCAGGTATGAAGTAAAAAAGAAGCAGCCGTCATAAAGGAGGAATCAGCCATGAGTACCGAGGACAATCTGAAAGCAGCTTTTGCCGGCGAAAGCCAGGCCAACCGCCGCTACCTGTTTTCCGCCGAGAAGGCAGAGCAGGAAGGCCACCCACAGATAGCCCGTCTTTTCCGGGCCGTGGCCGAAGCGGAAACCGTCCACGCCCGCAGCCACTTCAAAACCCTGGGAGAGGTCAAGTCAACCGACGAAAACCTCCAGGCAGCTATCGGTGGCGAGCATTTCGAGTTCACCAAGATGTACCCCGAATTCATCGAGCAGGCCAGTGCGGACGGGAATAAAAAAGCCGAGGTCACTTTCGATTTTGCCAATACGGTCGAGAAAATACACCACGGCTTATACGAGAAAGCCAGGCAATCTCTGGCGGACGGGGAGAAACTGGAGGACAAGCCTTACGCTGTCTGCCAGGTCTGCGGGTACACCGTAGCCGGGGAAGCGCCGGACAAGTGCCCGATATGCCAGGCGCCGAAGACCAGGTTCAAGCTCGTCGAATAACCGCCGCTAACCTGACCGAACGGTAAGTCATGAGACGCTGAGCTGCCGCCAGCACGCGGCGGTACCAATGGGGAGCGACCCAAACAGCCGGCGCTGAAGACGGGTAAGAACCGGGATTTGTTTTTAGCTTTATGTATAACCTGTACCGAGAACTAACGGAGAAATCATGGCCGCCAAGACGATAATGGTCCAGGGGACGACCTCCGGCGCCGGCAAGAGTATACTGGTCACCGCCCTCTGCCGTATCTTCAAGCAGGACGGGTATAAAGTGGCTCCCTTCAAGTCCCAGAACATGGCGCTGAACTCTTTCGTCACCCGCCGGGGTGAGGAAATGGGGCGCTCCCAGGTGGTGCAGGCCGCCGCCGCCGGCCTGGAACCCTCCGTTGACATGAACCCGATATTACTGAAGCCGGAGGCTGACTCCAGGTGCCAGGTGGTGCTCATGGGCAAACCCGCCATGACTTTAACCGCCGGTGAATACGGCCCCCTGGCAGATAAGCTCCTCCCTACCGTGACCGAAGCTCTCGAACGCCTGCGCGCCGCCTATGACATCGTCGTTATCGAAGGCGCCGGCAGTCCGGCGGAGATAAACATCAGGCAGCACGAAATCGTCAACATGCGCATCGCCAAATTAGCCGGGGCGCCGGTGCTGCTGGTGGGCGATATCGACCGGGGGGGCGTCTTCGCTTCCCTGGTGGGCACCCTGGCACTGCTGGACGATAGCGAGAGGAGCCGCATCAAGGGTTTTATCATTAACAAGTTCCGCGGGGAGATCAGCCTGCTTCAGCCGGGCCTGGACTACCTGGAGAAGCATACCTCACGCCCGGTAATCGGCGTTATTCCCTATTACCGCCATATCCGGATACCGGAGGAGGACTCGATAGACCTGGGAGAAGGGGTAATATCCGGACAGGCCGATGAATCTCTCGATATTGCCATCATCCACCTGCCGCGACTTTCCAATTCCACCGACTTTGAGCCACTGCAGCAGGAGGCCGGCGTCAGGGTACGCTACGTCCGAACGGCGGACGAGCTTGGCGAACCGGACGCCATTATCCTGCCCGGCACCAAGAGCACCGTTGCCGACCTGGAATACCTGCGGCGGTCCGGGATAGCCGAGATGATAATCCGCCAGGCGAATAGGGGCACACCGACGATTGGCATCTGCGGCGGTTTCCAGATGATGGGCACGCAGATTAAAGACCCCGGCGGCGTGGAATCGGCCAAAGACGATATCGCCGGACTGGGTTTGCTGGACGTGGTGACCGCTTTCCAATCGGAAAAGACCACCCGCCAGGTCAAAGCGCGGGTGCTCGGCAACGAGGGACTGCTGGCCGGTTTAAGCGGGGAGGAAGTTACCGGCTACGAAATCCACATGGGACAAACCCCGGGCAGCACCCGTCCGCTGTTCCGGGTAACCGGAAACAGGGAAGGACAGGCGGAGTATATCGACGGTGTGATCGCCCCCGGGGGTTTTATCTTCGGCAGTTACCTGCACGGGCTGTTTGACAATACCAACTTCCGCCACGCCTTTCTCTCCGGGTTACGGCGGCGAAAAGGGCTTCCGATGATATCCGAACCATCCGCCATCAACCAGGAAGAGCAGTTCGATGCGCTGGCGGACGTTGTCCGGCAGAACCTTAACATGGCGCTGGTCAATAAAATCTGCGGCCTGTAAGCCGGAATGACCATCGTCCCCCATAAAGCACCCTTATCTCCGCCGGAGCGCACCTTATATTTATCTTCACGGTGTGGTAATATCTTATTCGATAAAAAGAGAAGCTATTTGAAAGCAGGTCAGTAAATGAGACGTTATAAAATTTTCCTCATCACCGCTCTCGTCTTTATCTCCCTCTCCGGTCTGATCTATTTTATTCACTATCTCGTCTTCCGTGATATCCACCATATCTTCATTTACATGGTGGGCGACCTGGCCTTTGTACCGCTGGAGGTATTCCTGGTGGTGATTGTCATCGAACGCATCCTTAACCGCCGCGAGAAACAGACCATCCGCCACAAGCTCAACATGGTGATCGGTTCTTTTTACAGCGAGGTGGGGACAAAGCTTCTCCAAAAACTGCGCCATTGTTTCATCGATAGCGACGAAATTCGCCGACAGCTGACCGTAAACCAGACCTGGACCAACGGTGATTTTAAAGAGGCGGCCGCTTTTGCCGTTTCCCTGAAGAGTAAACCTCCTTGCCTGGAGACAGAACTGGAAGACTTAAAATCGTTCTTCTTTGAGCGGAGAATATTCCTGCTCAGACTGCTGGAAAATCCCAGCCTGTTGGAGCACGAAAGCTTTACCGATTTACTCTGGGCCACTTTCCACGTGGTCGAGGAACTGGAAGCCAGGCCGTCAGTAAACAACCTTCCCGCGCTCGACCTTGCCCATATTACCGTTGACATCAACCGGATGTACGGTCGACTGGTAGCGGAGTGGGTAGCCTACGTGAAACACCTGAAGGCAGATTACCCTTTCCTCTTTTCACTGGTGGTACGCACCCACCCGTTCCAAGCGCATCCATCGGCAACCGTGGTCGAATAATGGACCAGAACAGCCGGCTACGGCGGCCCAGTTTTTCCAAAATAAGCTTTCCCCGGACAGGTATTAGCGTTCCTCCCCTAGCCGACAGGGGTTTGATTGTGTATAATCTTTAAGGAAAGAGGTGTCCCATGCCAAAGTGTCCTAACTGTGGTCTGGAAACGGCCCGAACCGAAGACTGGGCATGCCAGTGGTGCGGCTATCCCCTGATATCAGGGTCATACAAGAAACTACCCATGACCTTCCGACAGCTGCAGGCAGAGAAATCACCGGCGCCAGAGCCACCGGTGAGAGTGGAGCCTGTCCCGGAGCCGACTCCGGAGCCGAAAGCAGTAACGAAAACTAAGTCAAAGCCGGTTATCCCGCCCGAGTCAAAGCCGGTTCCTGTTCCGGAGCCAGAGGTAATTCCAGAGCCAGAAGTAATCGCTGAACCTGAAGCGGAAACAGAGCCGATTGCCGAATCAGGACCAGCACCGGAACCGGAAGCAACTCCCGAACCGGAGACGGAGCTTGAACCCGAGCCTGAGCCAGTTATCAAACCCGAACCGGCGCCCGCACCCGAACCAGCACCAGAGACGGCACCAGCCCTGGAACCCCACCCGGATTCCGGTATCATCGAGACCTCCGTAGCCCAGCTGAATGCCGCCTATCGCCAGGACAAGGCGGGCACCAACGCCAGATTAAAAGACAGCGTCCTCCTGGTGACCGGCGTCGTGGACAAAATAGTGCTCCGGGAACACCTCGGCATCCAGTATCTTCTGCTCAGCAGCGGGTCCAACCAGGAGCGGTTGAACGTACGCTGTACCTTTGACAGCCAGCAGGGAGCCGCCTTGAGGCGACTGACGGAGGGAGAATCGGTAACCGTGAAGGGCAGCTACGGCGGCTACGAAAGAAATATTATACTGAGAGACTGCGCCCTGGTCGGCTGATATGCCGCGCCGGCGCGCCGCTACCAACGAAGACCTACCATGAAAACCAAGAGAGAAACTCCACTTTACGAAGACACGGCCAGGTACGATTTCTGGTTGAACTTTATACTGGGCGGCGTGGTGGCAATCACCGGTATCCTCAGCGTGGTTTCCATTTTACGCGGCAGCGAGGATATCTGGGTATGGTTCGGGATAACCATTTTCGAGATCGCCCTCTTCAAAGCGATACTACCGCGCAAATTCCAGATATTCCCGGGCCACCTGAGAATAGTCCTGGGCGGGCCCCTGGCGGTGAACCTTGACTTCGCCAATATTAAACAGGTACGACCAGCCCCGGCCAGAAAACTATTCGCCTACCGGGGAATTCGTCTGGCGACATCGGCCGTATACGTAATGGAAATAGTCCGCCGCAAAGGCCTGGGACTGATAATATCTCCCGCCAGCGGCGACACTTTCCTGGAGCAACTCCGGCAGGCTCTTAAGTCCGGCTAGTCTGCCTTTCGCTTATCAGGCCCCTCAGCCCCGTATAGACAGAACCGCAGACAAAGATTATAATCTCAAGTAGTCATGATTGCTCAAGCCAAGCTGCCTGTCCTCTACACCAGGGAGGAAATTGCCGCCGCCGTCAGTCGGCTGGCGGCTGAAATCTCCGCAGACTATCACGACCGGCGACCGGTGCTGCTGGGTATCCTCAAGGGCTCCTTCGTGTTCATGGCCGACCTCGTCCGGCACCTGGATTTCCAGCTGGAAATTGAGTTTATCGGTCTGTCCAGCTACGGTAAAGATAAGCAGACGTCGGGGAAAATCGAGGTGATGCAGAGCCTCCACGCCCCGGTGAAAGACCGGAACGTACTCATTATCGAGGACATCGTCGATACCGGACGCTCGGCCGACTTTCTCTTTGACTGTTTGCGGCCGGGAAAACCGGCTTCGGTAAAGCTCTGTGCCCTGATGGATAAGCCCTCCCGCCGGCGAGTCCCGGTTAAAATCGACTACCTCGGTTTCACCGTGCCTAATAAATTCCTGGTCGGCTACGGCCTCGATTGCAGCGAGATGTTCCGTAACCTGCCCGATATACGCTTTATCGAGGAGTGAGGTAGATTGTCAACCAAGCTGTCCCGCCTGGTCTCGGTGGCGAAAGGAGAGCGTCCCGCCGACCTGATTCTGGCTAACGCCCGGGTGGTGAATACTTTTACCGGCGAGATTGAAACGGGCAACGTGGCTATCTGCGGCGAGCGTATCGCCGGGGTGGGCGATTACCAGCGGGCAAAGCAGGTGCTGGACCTGTCCGGCAAATACCTGGCGCCCGGCCTGATCAACGGGCATACCCACCTGGAAAGCTCGATGCTGGATATCGGCCAGTACGCCCGGGCGGTGGTGGCGCGGGGCACCTCGGCAGTGGTTACCGACCTGCATGAAATCGCCAACGTCTGCGGGCTGGCGGGAATGAGATATGTGCTGGACTCCGCCCGCCGTCTTCCCCTGGACCTTTTCCTGATGGCCCCGTCCTGCGTGCCGGCGACCCACCTGGAGACTTCGGGAGCAAACATCGGTCTGCCGGATATCCGCCGGATACTGAAGTGGCCGGGCTGCATCGGCCTGGGCGAGGTGATGAACTTCCCCGGCGTACTCGGCGGCGACGCCGGCGTGCTGGGCAAGATAGCCCTGGCCGGAGAAAAGCCGGTGGACGGCCATGCCCCGGGGGTTACCGGAAAAGACCTGGATGCCTACATCGCGGCCGGCATCAACTCCGACCACGAATCGGTTACTCTCGCCGAAGCCGCAGAGAAGCTGGCAAAAAATCAGGAGAAAGTGGCCAAGGCTGTCAAGGAAACATCGGATGCACTTTCAAGGTTAAACGAACTACTTGACAGAACCGCAAAAAAACGAAATTTGGGTGAGGCGGTTGAGGATCTGGCAAGACAAGCACCTGGAATAGCAAAGTTCAAAGCAGCCAGACAAAAAACACGACAGGCCGGAGGTGATCTGAAGCAAGCTCAACAAGATATAGAAACACTTCGGAAGCAACGCGGAGAAGAAAGGTTCAAGTTAGACAGTCTTACCAATAGGATACCCGGATCAGAAGAAGATATTGTCGACGCCATCGTCAGAACACTCAGAATACGAGGCAAGGATGCAGCTAA
>JACZSH010000004.1 GCA_022574315.1 Chloroflexota bacterium
TCCAGGTGGTAGCTTAAAATACCGGCTCCGTGGGACTGACCAGCATAGGACAGAAGAGTCTTTTTGGCCTGTCCCCAAAGGTTGTACAATCTTTAAAGTTAGCGTTGCCGGTAAAATTCATCTATCTCATCCCCTTTATCCCCCCATTTTGCTCATCCCTGGGAAAATGCTAGAATAATAGGCAGGATTCAACCCCTGAATTTTTTGAGGGATACCATTGGAGCAAGCTGAACTAACCATGCCCGCCACCGACTGCGGTAACACCGTTTTCCGCTGGGGAGAGCGCACTTACCTCATGGGCATCTGCAACCTCAGCCCGGAGTCTTTCTCCGGGGACGGTCTGGGTGGTGACGTTGAGGCCACCCTGGCACAGGCACGGCGCATGGTAGCGGAGGGGGCGGATATTATCGACGTCGGCGGCGAGTCCACCCGACCCGGCACCGGTCCGGCATCCATTACTGATATGGACGACGAGCTGCGCCTGGTTATCCCCGCCATAGAGCGGCTGGCCGCCGAACTGCCCGTACCCATCAGCATAGACACCTACAAGTCCGGCGTCGCCCGCCGTGCCGTCGAGGCCGGCGCCGCCATGATTAACGATATCTGGGGACTGCAGCGCGACCCGGTACTGGCGGCAGTGGCCGCCGGGGCCGGCGTGCCCGTCATCCTGATGAGCAACCAGCGCGACAGGCCGGTTGACGACATCATGCCGGCGGTAATCGCCGACCTTGAGCGCGCCATAAAGCAAGCGGAGCAGGCCGGTGTTCCTCCACCAAACATCATCGTCGACCCCGGTATCGGCTTCGGCAAGACTCTGGAGCAGAATCTGGAGATTATCCGCCGCCTCGCCGAGCTTAAATCGCTGGGTAAACCCATTTTGTTGGGCACTTCCCGGAAATCGATGATTGGCCGGGTGCTGGACCTGCCCGCCGACCAGCGACTGGAAGGGACGGCGGCCACGGTGGCTATCGGCGTCGCCAACGGTGCCGATATCATGCGGGTGCACGATGTGAAGGAGATGGCGCGCCTCTGCCGGATGAGTGATGCTATAATACGAAGGAGGACGATTAGTGACTGAAACGATGACGGTATATCTTGGACTGGGCTCAAATTTGGGCGACCGCCAGGAAAACCTGGACCGGGCGCTGGATTATCTCTCTCAGCGACTGCGGTTAGGCAAGGTATCGCCGGTTTACGATACCGAACCGCTCGGCGATACTGACCAGCCCCACTTCCTCAACATGGTCTGCCAGGTGCTCACTTACCTGGAGCCAACCGCCCTGCTCACTCTGGTCAAGGGTATTGAAAAAAAGCTGGGACGGACCGGTAAGTCCGGCGCTCCCCGCCCCATCGATATTGATATTCTTCTCTTCGGCGAGCAGGTAATCGATACCCCTGACCTGGTCATTCCCCACCCCAAAATGACCGACCGGGCTTTTGCCCTCATTCCCCTCGCCGAGATTGCCCCCGACCTGGTTCACCCCGTCAGCGGCCAGACCATCAAGCAGTTGCTCCGGGACATGACCGAAAAACAGGGCGTTTTAAAGCTGGAATAATCGGGAGGCAGCATGTACGAGATATCCGTGGAGAAGCATTTTGACGCCGCCCATTTCCTGCGCGGTTACCGGGGCAAGTGCGAGGCGCTGCACGGGCACCGTTTCAAAGTCGTCGCCCGGGTGAGCGCCGCCGGACTTGACGACGTCGGCATGGCTTACGATTTTACCGAACTCAAGCGGCACCTGGACGATATCCTGGCCGCTTACGACCATACCTGCCTCAACGATGTCCCGCCCTTTGATAAGATAAACCCGACCTCGGAAAATATCGCCGCCGCTATTTACCGGCAGCTTGATTCCAAACTGGCCGACCCGGTCACCATCTCCGGCATTGAGGTCTGGGAATCCCCCCACACCTGGGTGACCTATCGTCCCGGTTAAACCAACCGGTTGTTTTGACTGTCGGGAGGGATTTATGATATTCTACGGGATATCCCTGACCGGATTTCCGTTATCAGCCCCGATTAAGTAACCAGTCTGTTTACGAGAGGAGAGCAAGATGGAATTGACTAAGGAAAATCTCCTGGATATGTACCGCCAGATGGTGACTATCCGCCTCTTCGAGCAAAATCTAATGCACTACGCCGGGGAAGGACACGTCCCGGGTACCGGCCACGTCTCCATCGGCGAGGAAGCCATCGCCGTGGGTGCCTGCCGCGCCCTGGCGCCCCAGGACTATATCATCTCCACCCACCGCGCCCACGGCCACCTTATCGCCCGCGGCACCCACATCCCCACCATGCTTGCCGAGGTCTTCGGCAAAGCCACCGGCTGCACCGGCGGCAAGGGTGGCTCGATGCACCTCTCCGATTTCGACCGCAATATCCTGGGCACCAACGGCATCGTCGGCGGCGGCATCAATATCGCCGGCGGCGTCGGCCTGACCATCAAGATGAAGAAAACCGACCAGGTCTCGGTCTGCTTTTTCGGTGACGGCGCCAGCAACCGCGGCGTCTTCCACGAAGGATTCAACCTGGCCTCGCTGTGGAAAATACCCGTCGTCTACATCTGCACCAATAACCAGTACGCCATGACACTCCCCCTGTGCAAAAACTGCGCCAACCAGGATATCTCCGCCCGCGCCACCGCCTATGACATGCCCGGCCTCCGCGTGGACGGCACCGATGTTATCGCCGTCTATGAAGCCGTCTCGGGTGCCCTGGAACGGGCGCGCCAGGGCGGCGGCCCCAGCTTAATCGAGATTATCGCTTTCCGCCTGCAGGGACACAGCATGCGCATGGATGCCATGCCCGATGGTTCGAGCTACCGACCGGAGGGCGAGATTGCCGACTGGTGGGATAACAAGGACCCGATTAAGATTTTCCGGGAAAAACTGTACGGCCTCGGCTACCTGGACGACGAGGTTGCCGCCACGCTCGAGGCGGCCGCCAAGAAAGATATCGACGAGGCAACCGAGTTTGCCCTGAACAGCCCGGAACCCAAGCCGGAATCAATTTACGAATGGATTTACGCATAAGGAAGGAGGTCCCCGATGGCTCAACGCCAGATAAGCTATCGTGAAGCCGTAGCTGAAGCGATAATAGAAGAAATGACCCGTGACGACCGGGTTTTCCTCATGGGAGAGGATATCGCCGTGGTCGGCGGCGCTTTTGGCGCCACCAAGGGAATACTCGCCGCCTTTGGCGAAGAAAGAGTCATGGACACCCCTATCTCGGAAACAGCCATCGTCGGTTACGCCGTGGGTGCCGCCATGACCGGGCTGAGACCCGTGGTCGAGATAATGCGCTGCGACTGGATGACGATATGCATGGATGAAATCGTTAACCAGGCCGCCAAGATGCGCTACTTTACCGCCGGCCGACCGGAGATGGCCATGGTTATCCGCACCGCCACCGAGGGTGGTATCGGCCTGGGCGCCCAGCACTCGCAGAGCTTCGAAGCCTGGTTCGCCCACATCCCCGGCCTCAAGGTCGTCATGCCTTCCACGCCTTATGACGTAAAGGGACTGCTGAAATCAGCCATCCGCGACCCCAACCCGGTGATATTCATGGAGCCCATTATCCTTTACGGGACGAGCGGTCCGGTGCCAAAGGAAGACTACACCATCCCACTCGGGCAGGCCGATGTGAAACGGGAAGGGAAAGACGCCACCATCGTCTGCTGGGGAGCGGTTACTTCCCGCGTCATGAATGCCGCCAAAATGCTGGCTGACGAAGGTATCGATACCGAGGTAATCGATATCCGCACCATCCGTCCCCTGGACATCGAGGCCATTCTCGCTTCCGTCCGGAAAACGGGCCGGCTGGTGGTGGCGCACGAGGCCAACAAGACGGGCGGTTTTGGAGCCGAAATTGTGGCTCAGGTGCAGGAAAAAGCCTTTGACCACCTGGACGCGCCCATCCAGCGCGTGGCCGCCAACGACGTGCTCATCCCGATAAACCGCAACCTGGAGCTGATGGTGCTGCCCCGCGAGGAGCAGGTTATCGCCGGCGTCAAAGCCGTTTTATAGCTTTTATAGTTTTATAGCTTTAAAGTTTACAGTTTTATAACTCTATAACTTTATAACTTCAAATTATCCGGCTATTGGCCGTTCAGTTTACGTTTCACCGTCTCCGCCAGCTGGCCGGAGGACAGGCCAAACTGGTTGGTCAGTTCCTGGTAAGTCGCCGAGTGAATAAAGCGGGGTCGGCCGTTTTCATCCATCACATTGATTGGCAGCAGCCGGGTCATCTCCACCGGCTCCTTAAGTCGACTCAGCGCTCTCTGGCAGGCTGCCCAGATGTAGCCGTTATTCTGCTCGGCGATTATCACCCGTTTTCCGGAGCGGTAGAGGTCGAGCAGTTGTTTTTCGTCAATCGAAGGCATATCCACCACCCCGCACTTTATCCCCGCCGACTCCAGTTCGGCAGCCGCGGAGAGCGCCTCATGGACACCGCGCCCGCTACTGACGATAACCGCCTTATCGTCCGGACTTTCCTTGACCGCGTACCCCCGGCCGAACTCGAAGCGGAAGTCAGCGTCGTAAATCACCGCCGACGGGGCGCGCATGATTCTCAGGTAGACCAGCCCCTTATTCCCGGCCATTATCCATTTCATAATCGCCAGCAACTGGTTGGGGCAGGAAACATCGATTACTTTCACATGGGCGATATTGTCGAAGATAATGATATCGTCGTTCCCCATGTGGGTAGCGCCGTTGGTGTTCGTCTCGAAATTCGGTGCCGTAGCCACAAAGGTCAGGTCAAGACCGTGCCCTTCGTTCAGCCAGCCGCCCTCGGTGGCAATTGCCTCCATTCTCTCCTGGTAGCCGATGGCGATTCTCCGCAGCACCCGCCAGTCGAAAAACGGGCAGAAGGTACTCGTCCAGGCGTTATAACCCATCACCGCCCACGCCTCGCCGATATTCATCATGTTGGGCTCGGCCACGCCCACGTTAATCGCCCTCCCCACATCCACGAAACCCACCCCCGGCTCCAGACCGCTGGTTGACGCCAGGTCGGCGTCGATAGATACCACCCGGCTATCCCGGGCAAAAACTTTCATCGCCGCGGTGATAACGGCGGCGGCAGCATACTCCCTGGTTTTGTCCATCTCGGGAAGCTGACTGGCGTCGTAATCTATCTGCTTGTTTCGCTTCGGCGCCCGTCTGGTCTGCACCGACACCACTACCGGCTTAACCTCAGTCGCTTTATTATTCGAGATGACGACTTCCAGGTTCATCTGCCTCGCCCTGGCTGCCAGTTCCTCACTGACTTTCTGGCCGCCATCTTTTCCTGCCAGTCCGTTAAAGAAATCCAGAAACTCGGCCACCCGGTCCAGCCGCCGCTGTTTGTGCAGGCTGATTTCCTGGTCCACCAGGGCATCGGTGTAAGTCACTTTGTGGCCAATGGTGAAATTGGAAAAACCGCCGTACCCTTTCCTGGTCCGGCAGATTATCGCCGTTGGTTTTCCTTCCCGCGGCGCGTATTTGAACGTCTGGAGCGCTTCCATGACCGTGCCGTACTGGGTGCCGTCCACGTTGAAGACCCGCCAGCCAAAACACCCGAACCTCTTGTCCAGATCGAGCATCGGGAAAATCAATTGCTTGGTATCGTCCAGCTGGCCGGCGTTTTTGTCCACCAGCACACACAGGTTATCCAGTTTCTTATAGCTGGAGAACATGACCGCCTCCCAGATTAGCCCCTCCTGAAGCTCCCCGTCCCCGGTCAGGCAGTACACATCGTAACCGGGATTTCTCTTCCCCACCATGGCAAATCCCTGGGCGACACCCAGCCCCTGCCCCAGCGGCCCGGTGGAAATGTGAATACCGGGTAGTATCGGGCCCGGATGTCCGTTGAGAATACTGGCGGCGCCCCGCGAGTTCTTCAACACCGACCGGTCGAAATAGCCCAGGTCGGCGTAGACGGAAGCCACCGGCGCCACGGCGTGCCCTTTACTCAGGACGAACATGTCCTGCCCGCGCTGCGTCGGGTTGGCCACGTCAAAGCGCATTGTCCCTCCGTAGTACAGGGACACCAGGGGAATAGTCGCCGAAAAGGCACCCCCGATGTGTATGCTCCGGTCTATGGCGTCCCGGCACTGCTCCAGGGTGATAATGCGTATATCGGTATCTTTGATTTCCAGGAGTCTGGTCAGGCCGTGGCGACTGAGGTATCCGTTGGTTTCGGTAACGGTCATTGCTTTACCTCCGTTTACCCTATTATTCAGGGCGGGGAAGCAGGTCTTCTGCCTGTATCATTTCCGCCATCCAGCGGGCGGCTTTACCCACCACCTCCGGACAGTGAACGGTGTGTGCCCCGGCCTGGTGGAATTTCTCAGCCTCTGCCGGGTCGGCAAGATAGTAAAACCTGCCCATAAGCTTGGTCTGAATATCACGGCAAACCACGGAACCGTATTCCTGGATAAAGTGGTCGTGGAACTTTCTGACCAGCTCCTGAGTCCGCACCCGGACACCCTGCGTATCGTCAAAATGCTCCCGGTCCCTGCCCCATAGCCAGCTCAACATCAGTATCGCCCCGGAGTAAGCGCCGCAGCTGCCGTCGGTGGCCGAACCACCCCCGCCGGCCAGGCCGGTGGCCGCCTTGAAGATATCATCGTTCCTGATGCCCATGGCGTCCTGGAGGGCGGCGATGACACACTGGCCGCAGCCCCGGAAATCTCGCTCGTATTGCTTGCCCAGTTCATAGGCTTTCTCGGCGATGTTTTCGGCCATTCCTCCGGTTTCCTTATACTATGCCTCTTCGTATTTTCTGACTAACTCCTCGCTGTACGGTGCCCTTCTCCCCTGGCAATGCTCCCGCTGGCACAGCTGGCAGCTCTCGAATTTATCGGCGTTCGGGAAAAATATACCCGACACTGATTTAATCGGTATCATCAGGCATCTGTCGGTCAATCTGACCCCGATTGACTCCTCGACATCGCCAAAAATAGAGAACAGGGGTTTCTGCTGCGTCAGCGGCCAGACATTCGCGGCTCCAGAACCTGGAGCCATCCTCGCCATCTGTCAGCAGGCGTGCCGTTCCTTCAGGTAATCGTGAAGATAGTCCAGCGCCGAGCGGGTCACCAGTTCTTTTATCTGGTCCATGAAATAGTAGCGCATCATTTCACTGGTCGGGATATTAATGGCGTCTATCTCCCGCCCGCAGGTAACCACGTAAGGGAAAACTTCTTCCGCCTGGTCCAGGTTAACCCGTAGGACGTGGCTGGTAAACTCGACTCCCTTAATGGTCACCGTGTCCCCGTTTTTGTTTTCCACGGTGGCCATTTCAAAGATGGCCTTGGGCCTGGCCGTTGTATTGGCTATCTCAACCAGCTCCCCCAGCATCTTCATAACGTCATCGTTTCGATTTTTTAATCTCAGTTTTTTCAATACCGCGTCAAGGTCTATCTTGACCGGAATGTTATCTAATACTGCCACATTCTCACTCCTTTCCTGTCTCCATTATACCAGTCTCCCCGTCCCGGATACGAACCTACCCGCCGTGGAGCCGTTAGCTTCAGCGACTTTTCCGGCCGCCGCGCGGTGTCCGCCGCTGGCTGGGCCGCGGGTCCCCACGATAGTCGGGTGCCATTATGTTAAACGGTGTGCTGATTTGAGGGTCCACCATCCTCGAGCTAATGGAGCTTTCCACTCCCTCCATGATTTCCTGTATCGAATACCGTGTCGTGATTACCGTCGCCAGCCTCGCGTTATAGCGATAGTTAATCACCTGGTACAGCTTTTCCAGCGCCCAGGGGGTGGTAGCATGCTCTCCGAAATCGTCCAGCACCAGCAGGGGCGCCGTTTTTACCCTTTCAAACACCTGGTCGTAGGATTCCTTGCTCTCCGGGTTAAAGGCGGAGCGCAGGTGGTCGAGAAACTCGACTACCACCACGAAAAGGGCCGGTTTGCCCGCCTGGTATTGATAGTTGACGATTGCCGCCGCCAGGTGGGTCTTGCCGCAGCCGGTTTCACCCATAAACACCAGCCAGCCCTCCGGCGAACCGGCAAATTCAAAGGCCAGGCGGTAGGCTTCCCCCAGGTTTTCGATCTGCTCCGGAGGCAGGTTAAGCCGCCGCCGGTCAAAGCTGTCAAAGGTCATCCCTTTTTGCAGTTTAAACTCGGCGCTCCACGCGTAGTCCGGTGACCGGGTCCGTTTCTCTTCCAGCACAAATAGCTGACTCAGCTCGGCGTCCGTCAGGCGGACCCTTATCCTTTCTTCCAGTTCATCCAGGGGGATAATGGGAATTATCACCGTGGGCAGCTGGCCGCTAAAGCGATGGTTCAGCAGCTGGTCCAGCTTTTCCCGGGCCCAGGTCGTGCCCGCCTGGACGCCAAGGTCGTCCAGCACCAGCAGAGGGGTATTCCGTACCTGCTCGAAGAACTCGTCGTAAGGCATCTCGCTGCCGGGATTAAAGGCGGCGCGCAGGTGGTCGAGCAGGTCAGGGACGGTGACGTAAAAAGCCGGGTAGCCGTGACTGACACGCTCGTTAACGATTGCCGCCGCCAGATGAGTTTTACCACTGCCGCTGGGGCCGCTCAAGACCAGCCAGCCTCGTGGCTCGGCGGCGAATCTCCGCGCCGCTTCGCAGGCTTGTCGGAATGTTTCCTGACTCCGGGGGTCGCCACTCCTCCCTGTCACCTCCAGGTTCTCAAAACTCAAATAGGACAGGGCGCCCAGGTTGCTGTATTTTTGCAGCCGGTTTTGCCGCTCCTTCCCCAGTTCCGCCCGGCTGCAGCTGCAGGCAACCACACGGCTGTAGTCCGGACTTCCTGTTGTTAGCCGCGGGTGGACTACCCCGGCTCCCTGGCAAAGGGAACAGCCGGCGCTGGCCGAAGTCTCTTCTTCTTCAGCGCCGGACCATGTGTCCGTATTTGCCTTTGATGTATTTATCCGGGTCTGCTTCAGAATATCGCTGATATGCTCCATCCTTTTTACCTTCTGTCGACCAGCGTTCCAGAATCCGGGCGATATATCTCCAGTTTCTTTTGTTCAGGGCTACCGCCTCTTTGAAGGCGTCACTTATCCAGCCTTCCGGGTAGACCTTTTCCGCGTCTTTAAGCTGCTCGGCAATCATCGGCGTCAGTAGCCCGATGTTTTGCTCGTAGAGAGCGTAGATATTGGGTAGTTCCTCGGCCAGTGCCGGGGCCTGCCTCCCCACCCATCCCTCACCAAGTTCTATCTCCCCGCTGCTTACCTTTTCCACTACCCGCCGGTCGGACTCTGTATTGAGGAAGTAAGCATCTTCGGTAATTTCATCCTTCTCCATTTCAACATGGAGGAAAGTGCCCCGTTCACTGGCCATTATTAGAGCCTGGCGCAATACTTCCCTCGCCGGCTTATCCTCATTCGCCAGTACTTTTACCAGACCGGGGCGACCCAGCAACTCGTTATAGGTGACAAAACGGGGATAACCCCGCTTCCGGTACAGCACGGCCAGGACGTATAAGGTTACTTTCAGTTCGGTAATATCAGTTATCGCCGGCAGCAGCTTGCTGAAGAACAGGTTGGGCAAGGGGGTAAATTCCATTGACCGGGGAAAGCCTTTAAACTCTTCCATGCCAAAAACGACCTGTCCTCAATAATATCTTTCCCCACCGCCCATCCGGTTGGCCCCTATTATCCGCTTAAGATAAGCTCGTCTCGGCGCTGGCCAGGCTGACAAACTGGGCCAGGTTATGCCGGAAGCGCAGTTTCACCCGGCCAGTGGGTCCGTTACGGTGCTTGGCGATGATAATATCCGCCTCTTCACGCGGGTATTTTCGCCCCGCATTTTTCGGCTCACTATCCCACTCTTCCTCGGTCTTGTAGTAGTACTCTTCGCGGAAAATAAACAGCACCACGTCCGCGTCCTGTTCGATACTACCGCTCTCCCGCAGGTCGGAAAGCTGCGGCTCATGCGAAGACCGCCACTCCACCGCCCGGCTCAACTGCGATACCGCCATCACCGGTACGTTGAGGTCACGCGCCAGCGCCTTCAGCGAGCGTGAGACATAGCTGATTTCCTGTACCCGGTTCTCGCCCCGGTTCCCTTCCCCCTGCATCAACTGCAAATAGTCGACTATTATTAGGTCCAGCGGGTGTTCGAAATGAAGACGCCGGGCCTTACTCCGTATTTCGGCCACCCGCATCATCGGCGAATCATCGATATATATCGCCGCCTCGGAAAGAATGCCGGTCGCTTCCATTATCCGTCTTTCGTCTTCCTCGGTGTGATGTCCGAAGCGGACTTTCCGGGAATTAACCCCGGATTCGCTGGAAAGCATCCGCATCACCAGCGAGTCCCGGGCCATCTCCAGGCTAAAAATCGCCACACACGCCTTCTGTATCACGGCGGCGTTCCGGGCAAAACCCAGCGTCAGGCTGGTCTTGCCCATGCTCGGCCGTCCGGCAATAATAATCAGGTCGGAGCGCTGAAATCCTCCCAGGAACTCGTCCACGCCGGCGAAGTTGGAAAGAATGTAGGGTTTTTTATCCACCGGCAGGTCTTCCACGTCATGGGGCGTGGCTTCAAAATACTTGTCCAGTACTTGCCGGATATGAGTGAAGTCCCGCGGACCCTGCCCGTGGCGCATTTTAAACAGGATGTCTTCCGCCTTACTCAGGCTGGCGTCAACATCCGGACCGGCTTCGTAACCCACCGCCGCAATCTGGCCGGCGGCGCTGATAAGGCCGCGCATTACCGACAGTCGATTTACTATCTGGGCGTACTCTTCGATATCAAGAGAGGTGGGAGACACCGAGATGAGATGACTCAGGTAAGCCGCCCCACCACATTCCTCCAGCTTCTCCTCCCGCGCCAGTTCCTGGGCGACCGTAATCTGGTTTATCGCCTCGCTGCGCTCGTAAAGTGCCACGCACGCCTTATACAGCCACTGGTTCTGCTCGCTGTAAAGATGCTCCGGCCGTAAAAAAGGAGCAATTTTAAAAATTGACTCGCCGTCTATCAACAGCGACCCGATGACCGCTTCTTCAGCATCAATGTCATGAGGCGGTAGCTTTTCCACGACCAATCTAGCTCGTCTCCTCTGTCTTCTCGGCGACTACTTCCTCCGCCACTTCCCCTTCCGGTGCCGCCGGTTCTTCTGACGCCATTTCCGGTGTCTCCGCTTCGGCGGCTACCGGCTCCTCGGCTTCCATCTCGCCCGTCTCCTCTTTCGGCGCTTCCTTGGTTTTTCTGGGTTTCCTGGTTTTCTTTTCTTTACCTTCCGCCTTTTCCGGAGCTTCTTCTTTCTTTTCTTCTTCTACCACCTTCAGTTTAATCTTAGGCGTAATATCTTTGGTCAGCCGAATGGTTATTTCGTAGCTGCCTACCTCGCGAATAGGCTCCTCAAGCTCGATTTTCCGCTTGTCCACCGTTACCCCGATACTTTTTTCCAGTGCTTCGGCGATATCAGCATTGGTAACCGAGCCGTAAAGTTTTTCCTTGGCACCGGCCTTGGCTTTCAGCACAATCGCCTTTCCCCCTATCCGCTTGGCAAGTTCGAGCATCTCGGCTTCGATTTGTGCCATCAGGCGAGCTTTTTTTCGCAGTCTGGACTCCACTATACTCGCTGCCTGCGAATCGACAAGTACCGCCAGTCCCCTCGGAATAAGGAAATTTCGTCCGTAGCCGGCAGCTACCTCTTTAATATCTCCAACTTCGCCGACATTTGGCACATCCTCTAAAAAAACAACCTTCATACCTTCTCCCCTCGACTAATTCTGGTAATTATTGTCATTATACCCCACCCGGTGACAAAGCAAAAGCCTGCCGCAGTGCAATTATTTGATTAAATCCATCCTCTCCACCCCTTTATTACCGAAAAAACAGACCGGTGGCCTTGCTTTGGGAGGGACAGGACCGGGAAATTTTCTTGACCCGCCGGCGGGGCTTACCCGGCGAGATATTTCTCAGCGTAGATGGCCGCCGTGGCGCCGTCACCGCTGGCGGCTATCACCTGGCGCACCGAGTTCGACCGTATATCGCCGGCGGCAAAAATCCCCGGCACACCGGTCTCCATTTTCTCATTGGTCGTCACCGAGCCATGCTCGTCCAGAGGCACCACGCCCTTCAGGTAGCCGGTATTGGGGGTAAATCCCAGGGCGACAAATACTCCGGAAATCTCCAGGACTGACTTTTCCCCGCTTTTCACGTTGCGCAGCCGGAGGCTCCGGACCATTTCCCCGCCTTCAATCGACTCGACCACTGAATCCCACCGGAACTCGATTTTCGGTTCGGCAAAGGCCCGTTCCTGCAAGATGCGGGTGGCGCGCAGTTCCTGCCGGCGGTGAACGACGATTATCCTGGCCGCGAACTTGGTCAGGTCAAGCGCTTCGTTAATCGCCGTGTTGCCACCCCCCACCACCGCCACCACTTTGTCCTGGAAAAAACAGCCGTCGCATATGGCGCAGTAGGAAACTCCGCGGCCGGTGAACTCGCCTTCCCCCGGGACGCCCAGCTTTATTCTCTCTGAACCGCCGGCCACGATTAGCGCCCGGGCGGTAACCTCACCTTCCGTGGTGCTGACTATTTTCCGTCCTCCGTCTAACTCCACGCCGGTTACTTCGGCGGTCAGTGTTTCCAACCCGTACTTGCCGGCCTGCCGGCTCATCAACTCGGCCAGGTCGTAACCGCCGATGCCATCCGGGAAACCGGGGTAGTTTTCTACCGTTCCCGAATTCACAATCAGGCCGCCGGCCAGCGCCTTTTCTATCATCAGGCTGCTCAACCTGGCCCGCGACGTGTACAATCCAGCGGCCAGCCCGGCCGGCCCGCCGCCGATAATAACTACGTCATACTCTTTATTGCTCATAAGTTTTAGCCGCGCTCCTCACGGACTCCTCTCCTTATCACGCCGCGCTCAGTCAAGAACCTCGTCCAGACTGCGTTTCAGGTCAGCTTTGGGACGGAAACCGACCAGGTTTGATACCGGGCTCCCGCCCTTGAAGATAATCAGACTGGGAATGCTCATTATGCCATACTGGCTGGCTGTTTTCGGGTTCTCGTCGACATTCAACTTGGCGAAGGCAACCCTGCCTTCGTATTCGTCCGCCAGTTCTTCCACTACCGGCGCCACCATGCGGCACGGCCCGCACCAGGGCGCCCAAAAGTCCACCAGTACCGGTGCCGCTACCTGTAGCACCTTTTCGGCAAAATTACTGTCGCTAATTTCGATTGGCTTACTCATTCATTGCCTCCTTTATTGCCCTTGCTATCTCTTGTTGCCCCATGTGCCTGGCGATGCCAATGGCATTTTTTATCGTCTTGGACTGACTGCGCCCGTGGGCGATAATGACGTTGCCGTTTACTCCCAACAAGTACGCCCCGCCGTGTTCTTGGTAGTCAATCTGACTGGCCAGGGAACCCATGCCCAGGTCACGAAGCAGGTCCCGACCCCGGAAATGGGCGACGTTGGAGACGATGCTGCCAAGCTGTATCATCGACCGCATGAAAGTATCGCTCATCCCTTCGATTGTTTTGATGACGATATTGCCGGTAAACCCGTCGGTGACCACCACATCCGCCACCACTTTCAACACGTCATGCCCTTCCACACTGCCCACGAAATTGATACCGTCTGCCTTTTTCAGCAGGGCATAGGTCTCCTGGACCAGTTTCGTCCCCTTGCTTTCTTCGGTGCCGTTGCTGAGCAAGCCGACCCTCGGCTCGATGATGCCATGCAACTTCTTGCTGAAGACAACGCCCATCCTGGCGAACTGCACCAGGTGATGCGGCCGGCAGTCCACGTTAGCGCCGACGTCGAGCAGCAGCACCGGAGTCGAAGTGGTCATGGCCAGCATACAGACGATGGCCGGACGCTCGACGCCTTCAATCTTACCCAGATTCAACAGTGATGCCGCCAGCACCGCCCCGGTATTGCCCGCCGAAACGAAGGCCGCCGCTTTCCCTTCCTTCACCAGGTTCAGTCCCACCACTATCGACGAGTCCGGCTTACTCCGGATTGCCTTTATCGGCGACTCATGAGACTCAATTGTCTGGCTGGCATCAACAATGTGCAATCCCGGTTTGCGCAGGTGTTTCCCGGCCAACACGTGGAGCACGTCTTTCCGTCCCACCAGGACAACTTCCACCTCGTATTCATGAACGGCTTTCACCGCTCCCTTAACGATTTCATGCGGGGCATAGTCCCCGCCGGCAGCGTCAACAGCCACTATCATCTGTTCCCTCGCTTACACTTTCCGGTTAACCCGTATTACCTCTTTCAAATTCCTCTTTGGCCCGGGCGACCAATGCCGGGTCGGACAGCAAGTCAACCGCCGTCATCGCCATCGCTTTGGCGGCGTCAATCATACCTTGCTCACCGCTTTCCGTCCCGGCGGCGACGGCAAACTCCGGGGAATGACCCAGCACGTCAAGCGGGGCGATGGCTATCGCCGGGTGGAGGCTGGGCACTATCTGGCTGACGTTCCCCATATCGCTACTGCCAAAACGGTTTTCGGGATCCTCCAGCGGCATCTCCCGCCCGACTATGGACATGTTCCGGCAGTACAGCTCCGCCAGCACCGTGTTACTGCGCATCGCTGAGTAGCGCACGTCCCGCCACCGGTGTTCCATTCTTGCCCCGGTCGCCAGGGCGGCGCCCCGGAAACAGTTGAGCACTCTCTCCTTCAGTTCTTCAAGATACTCGTCATTCTCGGCGCGGACAATAAAAGACCCCGCGCAGTGCGCCGGGACGATATTGGGCGCCTCACCACTGTCGGTAATGATACCATGGATACGCGCCTTGTCCCTGATATGCTGGCGCAGCGAGTTAATGCCGTTAAACGACTGTATCATCGCTTCCAGGGCATTGACGCCTTCGTCCGGTCGGGCCGCCGCATGGGCCGCTTTCCCGAAAAACTCCACCTCCAGGGCATGTAACGCCAGGAAACTGGTGATGGCCGTATTCCGCACCCCCGGGTGCACCATCATGGCCATATCCACCCCATCGAAGGCGCCTTCCCGGGCCATTATTACCTTCCCGCCTTCCCCCTCTTCTCCCGGCGTGCCGAAAACAAGGACCTTACCCCCGTAACCGTCTACCGCCTGCCTGGCGGCGACGCCGGCACCGACGGCGCTGGCGGCAATCAGGTTGTGACCGCAGGCGTGCCCCAGCTTGGGTAAAGCGTCGTACTCGGCAAGTATCGCGATTACCGGCTTGCCTTTTCCGTAACTCGCCCGGAAGGCGGTCTCCAGTCCGCAGATGCCCTTTTCCACCAAAAAACCGTTCCCTTCAAGGTATCCGGCCAGCCAGCCGGCTGCCCTGGTCTCTTGCATGCCGAGCTCCGGGTTGCCGTGGATTTTCTGGCTCAGTTCGTTAAGCTGGGAACGGCGGTTATCAATCTCGCCACTGACGGCAATTTTCAATTCGTTCGCGTCCAAACTCATCTCCAAAGTGGGGGTGGCTTCCCGGTCACAATACTATTCATTATAGCCCAATCCGATTTTCATTTCCAAGTGGCACCTTGTCCAACACGGCGACGCAGCCAATTCAAAGGCAAGCGTTTTTTTCGGTAAATTCCCGCATTTCCCCATACACCTAACCTATTAACCCCCGGCGGCAAATACACTTGACAATAAATCAACTTTTCCATTATAGTTATGCCGATTACCCGCCAACCCGCTGGTATAAAACAAGGAGAGCGCGGCCGTATGGTTGCCTATGACGCCCTGAAGGAAGCCATTATCATTGGGGATGAGGAAAAGGTTCCATCTCTCGTACAGAAGGCGCTCGATGAAGGTGTGGACGCCCCGGACATTCTGAATAACGGACTCATCGCCGGTATGGAGATTGTCGGCCGCCGCTTCAAGGCCGGAGAAATGTTCCTCCCCGAAGTCCTGTTCTCCGCCTCGGTCATGCATAAAGGCCTCGACCTGGTTAATCCCCTCCTCGCCAAATCCGGTCACAAAGGTCTGGGCACAATTGTTATCGGCACGGTGGAAGGAGACATCCACGACATCGGTAAGAAGATTGTCGGTTTTCTCCTTGAAGGCACCGGTTATAATGTCATCGACCTCGGCGTTGATGTGAAGGCTGATTCTTTCGCTCAGGCCGTGGCAAAGCATAACCCAGATGTCCTGGGGATGTCCGCCCTGCTCACCACCACCATGCCCCGCATGGGCACGACCATCGAGTTGCTAAAAGAAAAAGGGCTGCGGGAAAAGGTAAAAATCATCATCGGCGGTGCCCCCATCAATGACCAGTTTGCCAGCTCCATCGGCGCTGACGGCTACGCCCTGGAGGCCGGTTCCGCCGTTGACCTGGTCAAGAAACTGCTTGCCGGCTAAGTAGTACCCCCCGGAAGGCTCCTCTGCGCAAACACCTTGCTACCCGCCGTGCAATGTATTAAGATACTTGAGGGAGTATAATGATTCCTGCCATCGCCAGGTTGCCTCGCATCACTCTGGGTAATTATCCTACGCCTCTGGTCGAAGCCGAACACCTGTCGGCCGCCCTGGGTGGACCGCGCATTCTCATCAAGCGGGAAGACCTCACCGGCCTGGCGCTGGGCGGCAACAAGTGCCGCAAGCTTGAGTTCATCATGGCCGAGGCGCGGCAGAACGGGATTGATACCATCATCACCACCGGAGGCACGCAGTCCAATTTCGCCTTGCAGATGGCGGCTGCCGCCCGCAAGCTTGATATGGAGCCCTACCTCGTCCTGGCACAGGGCGCCCATGCGGAGGTACAGGGCAACCTTCTCCTCCACGATATCCTGGGTTCGAATGTCAAAATACTGGAGCTTAGTCCCACCCAGTTGTTGCGCGGTTCCATCATGGAAATCATGCACCGGCTGGCGGATGAACTGACCGCCGAAGGACGCCATCCGCTGGTCATTCCCGCCGGAGCGCACAACATCCTGGGCACCACTGCCTGGGTCGACGCCGTCGACGAGACCTGGCAGCAGTTGCAGTCCCGCCACATCGATGCCAATTACCTGGTGGTTACCAACGGCTCGGGCAGCACCCAGGCCGGGTTGGACCTGGGCGTCAAGCACCTCCGGCTCCCCACCCGGGTAATCGGTTTCAGTATTTTCTACACACGGGACGAAGCCGTCGCTGACCTTGTCAAGATTGCCAATGACACCGCCCGCTTCCTCGACTTTGACCTGGCTTTTACCCCGGAAGAGATAAGTATCTACGATGAGTATAACGGTGAAGGCTATGGCATCACCACTCCCGAGTGTATCGAAGCCATCAAGCTGGTCGCCCGTACCGAAGGGATTTTCCTCGACCCGGTTTATACCGGCAAGGCAATGGCCGGCCTGATCGATTTCATCCGCCAGGGTCGGTTCACCAGGGATGACACGATTGTCTTTTTTCATACCGGCGGTATCCCGGCTTTATTTGCCTACGCCCAGGAGATTACCGGATAACAGGCTCGGTTAATGTCAGGGAAATCCCTGATGAATTGGTGAATTAAAGGAGGCGCAAGATTTACCATGTCAATCACAACCACCAGTAACCTCGACCGGTTTATCGCCACTCACCAGAAGTCCCGGGAACTCTGGGAGAGGTCTCTCGGCAGCAGTCGCGGCATCCACCATGACTCCCGCCACACCGTCCCCTTCCAGGTCTACACTTCGCACGCCAGTGGTACGCGCAAGTGGGACGTCGACGGCAATGAGTATATCGATTATTCCATGGGTCACGGCAGCCTGATACTGGGACACTCCCACCCCACCCTGGTAGAAGCGGTCACCCGGCAGATAACCAAAGGCTCGCATTTCGGCACCGAGCACCTGGCCGCCATAGAGTGGGCGGAACTGGTTTGCCGGCTGATTCCGGCCGCGGAGAGGGTGGAGTTCGTGCTCACCGGCACCGAGGCCGATATTATGATCGTCCAGCTGGCCCGCGCTTACACCGGCCGGCAGAAAATACTCAAGTTCTCCCGGCAGTTCTTCGGCTGGTCCGATGATTTGTACGTCGGCGTGATTCCTCCTTTTGACCAACCCCTCCCCGGTCGGCTGCCCCCCATCACCGACGATGCCGTAACCAATGCCACCGTGGTCATCCCCTGTAACGACGACGTCGCCATGGAAAAAGCCCTGGCCGGAAAAGACATCGCCGCCCTGTTCCTGGAAGGCGGCGGCGCCCACGGCGGCGGTATCTGCATGCCCCCCGAGCTGGTTCGGAAAGCCCGCCGCCTGACCCAGGAAACCGGCACCCTGCTCGTTATCGACGAAGTAATCAGCGGCTTCCGCTGGTCGCCCGGCGGCTACCAGGCCACCGTTGACGTCACCCCGGACCTGACCCCGCTGGGCAAGATTGTCAGCGGCGGCATCGGCGGCGGCGCCGCCGTCTGCGGTCGCGCCGATATCATGGAGCTGCTGAATATGAAACCGGGTGACGCGGAGTGGAACCGTTATCGCCGCATCTTCCACAACGGCACCTGGAACGCCAATCCGCTCATTGCCGCCACCGGCGTGACCATGCTCAATATCATCGCCCAAGGCGAGGTGCAGCCCACCGCCGAGGCGACCGCCAGGAAGCTCACCGACGGCATGAACCGCCAGATTGAAAAGCGGGGCATCGACGGCTGTGCTTACCACACCAGCTCCGTACTTCACCTCCATTTCGGCAAGTGCCGGAAATGCGACCGCACCGCCTGCTACGACGTCGAAAAATCAACCCCGCCCGAGGTTATCAATGCCCTGCACTGGTATCTGCTACTGAACGGCGTCAGCCTGCTCCGCGGTACCGTCGGCTGGGTTTCAGCCGTCCACACCGACGAAGATATCCGCCAGACCATAGCCGCTTTCGGCGCCGCGCTCGATGGCATGGTGGCGGACGGGGTGCTCTAAACCATTCTTCGACCTTTTTTAACAACTGAAGACACGAATTTTAGCTGCCGGAGGTAGACTGCAATGACTGGTAAATACCGCGCTGTCCAGTACGGTTGCGGCCCGATTGGTTGCTCTGTCGCCAGGCTGGCCGCACAGCGAGCCGACATCGAGCTCGTTGGCGCCATCGATATCGACCCGGACAAGGTGGGGCGTGATTTGGGAGAAGTAATCGGCCTGGACAGGCGGCTCGGAGTCACCGTTTCCGATGACGCCGCCGCCGTTTTAGCGCAGGCCCGTCCTGATGTCGTCTTTCTCACCACCGGTTCCTCGTTGAAAAAAATCTTCGGCCAGTTGACCGAAATCGTGAAGGCCGGGGCCAACGTCGTCTCCACGGCTGAAGAGCTGGCCTTTCCCTGGCGGAAAGAGCCGGAACTGTCCGCTGAAATCGACCGGCTGGCCCGTGAACATGGAGTTACTGTGCTCGCCACCGGGGTTAACCCGGGTTTCCTCATGGATACCTGGCCGCTGGCCATGACGGCGGTCTGCCAGGAAGTCAGGCAGATCAGGGTGTCCCGTATCCAGGATGCCTGCCCCCGCCGTCTCCCCTTTCAGAAGAAAATCGGCGCCGGCTGCACCCTGGAGGAGTTTCAGTCCCTGGTTGACGCCGGCACCCTGCGCCACGTCGGCCTTGCCGAGTCTATCGCCATGATTGCCGCCGGCCTCGGCTGGGAACTCGACGAGATTACCGATGAGATTGAACCAATCATCGCCGAGACCGAGGTGAAAAGCCCGTACCTGACCGTCAAGCCCGGGCAGGCGGCCGGGGTGAAGCAGACCGGTCATGGTATCAAAAATGGTAAAGAGGTGATAACCCTCGACTTTCAAGCCTATTGCGGCGCCCGTGAATCCTACGATGCCGTCTACATTACCGGCACGCCTGATATGGAAGTGGTCATCCGGGGAGGTACCCACGGTGATATCGCCACCGCGGCCATGGTGCTCAATTCGGTCTGTCGAGTGGTCGCCGCTCCGCCGGGACTGGCGACGATGAAGGATATCCCCCTGGTAATATGCACCGCCGGCCAGGGTTGATTTTGCTTCACCCCAGTGGTACCGTGCCCTGGCTCTTCAGCCATTCCCGGTAGTCCTGTTTCAGCTGCGGGTAAAGCACCGCCCCTTTAAAATTCAGGGGTACCCGGGCAAACCGGACGAAGTCCGGACGGTAGCCCTTGGCCACTTTCTCCCGCGCCCGCGTCTTGAACCCGGCCTCGAGTTCCGCCTGTCTATCCACTGCCGCCTCGCTTAATTCAATGGTGACACAGCAGCTGTCTTCGTGTTCGCTTTCCACCCGCAGCCCCACCACCACCAGCTTGAATTGGTCGGTGTTCAGGTTGAAATCCTCGGTCAGTACCCGGGACAATTCCGCCGCCACCTGGTCGTAAGCATAGTTGGCTCCACCCCGGATAAGCAGCGCCGAGTCCCGCGTCACCCAGTAATAATCAAGCTCCCCGTCCCGCTCGTTCTTCAGGGCAAAGATGATGTCTCTCAGGCCGTTATACCACCCCTCCCGGAATACCTCCGCCGTCGCCTCATCATCGCCGATGTAGTGGTCCATGATGTTGGCCCCCTGGGTCACGAAGTAGCCCGGCTCACCGATATCGCACGTCTGGTAATAGCCTTTATTCTCCGGGTCGAGTGACCGCACCGCCCTGATGCGGGTAAACGGGGGATGCGCCCGGCCGATGTAATAGCCCACCAGGCTTTCACCGTGATACCGGTGTGACCAGCCGGCTTCGAAGGCACGGGTCAGCTCTTCTGTCGACATTCCTCTCGGCGTGGCGGCTACCTGCAGGCAGGTCTCCGTAGAACCGAAGCGCACGTTGGGCAGCCGATTGCTGAATCGGCGCACCCGTTTTACCGTGGTCGGCCCCACCGGCGCCGAACCTATCATCATGTCCGTCCGACTCAAGGCTTCCCTTATTTTTTCTTCGGCCACCGGCAGTTCCCCGTCGTCGGCCAGCGATTCCAGGAATTCGATGTGCCGGGAGACCATGGGCGCCACCAAACGGTCGTCCCCCCGGCCGGCCGCCTCTACCAGCACCTTCCAGTAGGCTGTCCCGTACCGCTGCAGCAGGTAGACCACCGTCCCCGGCCGCCGCATCGCCCAGTCGGAAAAGGCCGTCGAGTTGGCGTGGTGCAGGGGGTTGACCAGCAGCAGGCCCACTCTGGTGGCCGCGGAAATCTCAAAATACCGCTCGTAGGTAAACCGGTTGGCCAGGAAACTCCGGTGCGGCAGGCTGACTCCCTTGGGCTCGTTGGTGGTACCAGAGGTGAATATTATCATCTTTTCGTCTTCATAGCTCAGGGGAGGATAGTTCACCTTGCCCGCTGCCCGGTATTCTTCGATATTTTCCACGGCGAAGAATGACGTCTTCTCCAGCCCGGCTTTAATCTCATCGATACGGTCGGCAAAGCTCCGGTCGTAGAGCACGAACCTGGCTCCGGTCACCCTCGCTTTCCAGACGATACCTCCGTTATCATCCGCCTGCCAGTTAACGGTTACCGGCACGCATCCCGCCAGTACCCCCGCCAGCCGGAAAACCAGATCGTATACGCTGTTGCCGGAAAAACAATGCAACACCCGGTCGCCTTTCACCGCGCCCTGCTCGATAAGGTAAGCCGCCCCGGCCTCGGCCAGACCCAGGAACTCGCCCCTCGTCAGGGTGCGCCGTTTCAGGTTCTTCCCCTCGAAGGCGTAATACTCCAGGAAAAGCTCCGCCGGGTTCTCGAAGGCAGCCAGGTATTCGTCCCGCGGCGAGGTAAAAGAAGAAAGAGAAGTGACGGCTTCTCCGCTATCCAGGGCATACAGACTGGTTTCAATCTCGTTCATCTTTTTTATACTAGGCTACGTCCGGCTGGCTTGTCAACGCTCCCCAAATAGCGGTGCTTCGGGCCATTACTTTCAAATTGACTTTGGTCTGGCTTATAGTTATGATGGTGGCAAATACCACGTATTTGGGAGGTTAAACCGTTGGCTGAAGACAAATATCTAGCAGCCCTGAGAGAGAGTATCGTGCACCTCGACTTTGCCACCATCGAGACCGCCGCGCGGCAGGCGATAGAGGCCGGAATCGACCCCGGCACGGCGATTACCCAGGGCATTGTTCCCGGGATGACTATCGTGGGCGAAAAGTTTGAAAGCGGCGAGTATTTCCTCTCCGAACTGGTCGTCGCCGCCGAAGTAATGAAGATGGGCATGAAAGTCATCAACCCCCATCTTAAACAGGCAGACCGCCATATCGCCCGGAAAGTGGTCATCGCCACTGTGGAGGGAGACCACCACGACCTGGGGAAAAACATCGTTACCACGCTGCTGATTACACAGGGCTTTGAGGTCATTGACTTGGGCGTGGACATCACCCCGGGGCGCATTACCGATGCCGTAAAAGAGCACCAGCCGGACATCCTGGGCATGTCGGCACTGCTCAGCCTGACCATGACCAAGATGGGTGAAACTATTGAGAACCTGAAAGAGGCCGGCCTCAGGGACCGGGTGCGGGTAATCGTCGGCGGCACGCCGGTGACCCCGGAGTTCGCCGATATCATCGGCGCTGATTACAAGGCACTAAACGCCCTGGAGGGGGTAAAGAAATGCGTGGAGTGGGTAACTCCCGGTAAGGGGGGACAGTAAGATGCCGGAAATGACTCGACGCGAGCGGATTCTGACTGCCAGCCGGGGGAAACGCGCTGACCGGCTGCCCTTCTTCCACTGGTGGCGTCACTGTCAACTTGGTTGGGCGGAGCGCGAATGCCGTAACCGCGGCATGGGCATGGCCTGGGCCAGGCCCAGCTACACTACCAGGCTGCACGATGTCAGCGTCACCGAGCAGGAGGTTGTCTCCGGCGGCGTCACCGTATTTCGCAAGACTTACACCACGCCCGTCGGCAGTGTTTCTTACGATGAGCAGCGTGAGCCGGGTACCGGGCAGTGGCACGGCGACCGCAGCTGGCTGGACGTAACTCCCTGGTTCACCCAGCGCCTGATAAAAGAGCCGGCAGATTATGCCGTGGTCAAGTTCATCGTGGAGCATACCGAGTACCGCGCCGACTATTTCCCCATCGAGCAGGCCAGGGACTGGCTGGGTGAAGACGGCATCGTCACCGATATCCATCCCCACACCCCCCTGCAAACACTGATGATTGACTGGGTGGGCAGCGAGGGAGGCCGCTTTTTCATCCACCATGCCAAATATCCCGACCTGGTCGAGGACCTTTGTCAGGCCATCGCCAAAAGCCGCCTCCCCATGTACGAGATAGCCGCCAAATCACCGGCCGATGTCATCTTGTGCGGAGATAATATCGACGGCGTCCTGGTCAACCCCCGCCTTTTTGAAAAGTTCTTCATGCCGGAATACGAGACGATGGCATCGATTCTGCGCCCGTTTGATAAGCTCCTGGGGGTTCACATGGATGGCCGCGTCGCCGTCCTCAAGGACCTCATCGCCCGGACGCCGATCGATATCATCGAGGCGCTTCACCCGCCCACCATGGGCGACCTGCCTATCGGCGAAGCTCTGGCCGCCTGGCCGGACAAGGTCGTCTGGGTTGGTTTTCCGGGTTCGGTTTACGCCCTGGGCACCGAAGCGACCAAAAAGGCGGCTCTTGAGCTGCTGCGGGATGTCGTTCCGGGCGACCGCCTGGCTATCGCCATGTCCACCGAGAACATCGTTTCCAATGACAACCTGCGCATGGTGACCTCGGTGCTGGAAAACGCCGAGCTTCCCCTGACGCCGGAATCAATCGACCGTATTGAAAAGTCGATCGCCTGAGGTCGGTTGCTTAGCCGATAAATAGCCTTATGATTGTTAGCCAACGAGGGCGGTCAAACCGCCCTCGTTCCGTTATTTCCGTAGTTCAGCAGATATCCTTGATGGCGAAGTCCAGCCCGAGTTCGGCCAGTTTTTGCTTGGTCGGGTTGCCCGTTTTCAGATCCCAGCCACGGTAAGTATAATAATCGTCCTTCAGTCGCTCCAGGGTCTCCCTGGGAATAATGCTCCCCTTCATCGGCCCTTCCGGTACCGGCTCTTCCATAAACCTTATCGGCAGACGGTCGTCCTCGCGGGTAAAACCCTCTCTCGCCGAAAAACAACGTATCATGTTCCACTGCCGCTCGGCCAGCTTCCTCGCCTCTTCATAATTGAGCTCCCAGCCGGTCACCACGTTCAGCGCCTCGATGGTATTATCGCTTATTTTCAGCGGCCCCCAGATAGGTTCAGCCAGGTGGCACACCAGCATCGAGTCGCAGAGTATCAGCCAGTGATTGACCTCCGCCGCCAGTGCCCCCTTGCCTTCCAGTGTCTTGCGGTCGACCAGCCCGCTTTTTTCCGCCGTCGGTCGGATATCGTGATGGCTGCCCCCCCTGGGCCCGGTGGCGTAGCCCACCGCCGCCGCCGGGAAAGGACGGCAGGTATGGCCCGGCCATTCCATTCCCTTGTTCTGTATGGCGAAGCGCTCGCTGCCCTGGCCGGTTATCGCCGACGCCGCCCTCGTTCCCTTGGCCAGCAACACTCCCAGCCCTTCCTGCTCACCAATTTTTCTTATCATTTCCAGCATGCCGTCGGCGTTGCCGAACTTGAGGTCGATACCGCCCGTATCCTCCCGGGTAAAGATACCTTTCTCATAGCACTCCATCGCCCAGGCGATGCACAGCGCCGTGGAAATCAGGTCCAGCCCGTACTCGTCGCAGAGCTCGTCCGCCTTGCACATCACTTCGATGTTGTCCACTTCGCAGATGCTGCCGAACCCGTAAATCGTTTCGTAGTCGGCGCCGTTAATCACCGATTTATACGGCCCCTTGGACACTACGCTGTATTTGGTGCAGTTAATGGAACAGGCAAAGCAAGCGCGATTCCCCTTGACCACCTTTTCCCTCATCACTTCACCGGTGATGTCTTTCATTCCTTTGAATACTTCCGTCTGCCAGTTCCGTGTCGGCAGGATACCGCCTTCGTTCATCGCCGCCACGTTACGCGGCGTACCGTATCCGGAAAGCCCCTGCACCGCCGGCGAAGTGGCAAACAGCTGGTTCAGCCGGAGCGCCGTGTTGTACAGTTTCAGGACGTTGGGCACGGTCACCCCACCCGTCCCCCTCACCGCAATCGCCTTCAGGTTTTTGGAACCCATCACCGCCCCCATGCCTCCCCGTCCCGCCGCCCGGATATCGCACAGTATCATGGCATAAGGCAGCCCCCTTTCACCGGCCTGCCCGATGGTGGCGATGTGTATCTCCTCGTCACCTATCTCTTCCCGCAGGATTTTCTGCGTTTTGAACGGGTCCTTTCCCCAGAGGTGCCCGGCATCCCGGATTTCCACCCGGTCATCGTCAATCCAGAGGTAGACGGGAGTGTCCGCCCGTCCTTCCACAATTAACCCATCGTAGCCGGCATATTTGAGTTCCGGACCCAGGTAGCCACCGAAGATGCTGTGGAAGAACGACCCGGTGTAGGGCGACTTGGCGCAGACCGAGGAGCGCGACGCCGCCGGCAGCATCGTCCCGTTAAGTGGCCCCGTCATCATGACCAGCTTGTTCTCCGGCCCCAGGGGGTCGATTTTGGGCGGTAGTTCCTCGTAGAGGATTCTGGCCGATAGCCCCACCCCACCCACGAAATCTTCCGCCCAATCTTCTCTCAGCGGTTCCTTGCTGACCCCCCCGTTACCCAGGTTGACCCTCAGTATTTGCCCAACGTAACCGCCGTGTTTAAAGCCGTTTGCCATGATTAGCCGCCTCCTATTGGAAAAAGAATTGCTACTTCGTCGCCGTCCCGGATGGCTCGCTCCATGTCGGTCGTCGACCGTATAATTGTCTCGTTCAGCACAATCAGGAAGGGCGCTAATTCGCCGGTAGCCGGGTCCCACAACTTTTCCCGGAACGGCTGCCCGTACCGGCGCGCCAGCGTATCGAACAGCCTGCCTACCGTTTCCGGCTTGGCTACCTCAATCTCGATTATGTCCGCGCCCAGGACGTCCCGGATTACGGAAAACGTTTTTACTTTTACCTTGGCCATACCTGCCTTTTCTACCGGCTCACCGACTCCAGCCACTCCCTGGCCACTCGCTTGGCGTCGGCTACCCGTATTCGCTCCGGCTTTGTCTCCATTTCCTGCCACTCGATTGCCTTCGGCAGGCAGAACTGCACACAGACCGGGATACCAAAACAGTAATCGCAGTTATCCAGGAGCACCGGCACCGGCGTCTCCGGCATATCCACCAGGCACACCTTTATCCTCGAATCCCTCGGGTTAAAGGCGCCGGTCTTAACCGCCGAGCAGGCCAGCTCGCACAGCTTGCAACCGGTGCATTTTTCCATTGTTATCCTGATGTGCTTCTCCAAGAACGGACCTCCTTACACGTTTTCTTTTGCCTACCCCATGATGGCCTGCAGGGCGTCCTCTTTGGCCTGCCGGATGTGCTCGCGCATTGTCCTCTCGCACAGGTCGGGGTCTTTTAGATGCAGGGCAAGCACTATCTTCCGGTGACCGTTGAGCGTCCGCCGGGCGCCCTCCCGGGATTGCAGGGTCTCTCTTCGGTAGCGCAGTACCTGCTTTCTCATATCCACAATCAACCGGTAGAGACGCTCCCGGTCTGATACCAGCTCGTGCAGGGTATCGTGAAAACGGGTATTCAGGTCGAACACCTCATCCATCCGGTTCGCTTCCAGCGCCGCTTCCGCCCGGTCGATAAGTTCTTCAAACCGTGCCAGGTGTTCTTCGCCGATTCTAGCCGAGATAACTCTCAGCGCATAGCCTTCCAGGACGGCTCTGATTTCAAACCTGTCCTCCACTTCTTCTCTGGAATCCCCCGACACGATGAATCCTCGCTTGGCGCCGGGCTGAATCAGTCCTTCCGCTTCCAGTTTGTGCAGGGCTTCCCTCACCGGCGTGCGGCTGACCCCGAGTATTTCCGCCAGGTGCTCCTCTCCCAGCCTCTCCTCCGGACTGAGCCGACCGGTCAAAATCTCCGTTTTAAGGTGCTCGTAGACCCGTCTCCGCACCGGTTTTCCTGCCTGTTTTGGCGTGTCGGTAACCTTCATTATTGTATCCAATTTCTCAGACGAAATGTTTCTCTTTGACAGTCTACAGTCAGGCACGAGAGATGTCAATCCTTTTGCAGGTAATTTTTCTCTTCACTGGGTGTTTTTGTATCCAATAATGGCCGCCCCGGGAATGAGGTTGGCCACCCTTCCGACCCGCTTACCGTCCCCTAAAGCCCTTTTCCCGCCAGAGTCAGGGCAAAAAAAACTTGACAGAACCGGTAACTGGTGTTATTATCCACCACAAAATCAATTATAAGGTAGTGACCCATGCCCGCCGAATACGAAATAGGACAGAAGGTTGCCATAAAGCCGACCGGTGGCGAGAGCTTATCCGCCCGGGACAGTGATGTGCGCCGCTACGCCGGTCAGATCGGCGAGATTACCGATTACCACTGGGTAGAGCCACCCGCCGGCGGCGTCTTTTACCTCTACACGGTGCGTATCGACCCCGGCGACAAAGAGATAGTGCTCTACGCGGACGAGCTTGAAGGCCTGCGCGACGCGCAGAGCCGCCCCCGCCGCTTAAAGGCTAAGTAGACCAGATTGCCTTGGTGGTCAAAGAGTAGCGCTTTTCAAGGACCTCCCTTACAATTCCACCCGGCATCGTCTATTATCCGGGTGAATATTTCACCATTGACCACCGCTTACATCGCGGCGATGGTAATCCAGAGCCAGGCAAGGGCAAAGCCGGAAAAGGCACCGACGATGACCTGGAATGGAGTATGCCCGAGCAGTTCTCGCATATCGGCTTCCAAATTGGTTATCGAATGCCTGAGCCTGAGCTCACGGACGATACGGTTTAGCACCACCGATTGCTGGCTCACCGACTGCCGGACACCGGCCGCGTCATACATCACTATCAGCGCCAGAATAACCGTGATGCCAAAGACGGTTGACCCGAAGCCCTGTGTCATGCCCACCGTTGTCGCCAACGAGGTGACCAATGCCGAATGGGCACTGGGCATGCCGCCGCTGCTGACCAGGTAACGAAAATCCAGTCCCTTGCCCTGCAATAGCGCTATTGATGTCTTTGTCAGTTGGGCAATTGCCCAGGCGCTGATAGGAATCACCAGAGCTTCATTGGTAATGACCTCGTAAAACATCCTGTACCTACCCCTCTCTCATCTTATAGTTGCCTCACCCTGCCGTGTTAACCCCGGGTCTTAGATGTTTAGATACTTCTTCTGCCCCAATGTTAAAGTCCCCGGCTGGTGACTGTCAAGGCTGATTGCTTACACCGAAGATAAGATAACCAATTGTCCCGTTGTTCGACCTTAAAAAAACCGCCCCGGATATAAAAACACCGAAGGTCAGCCAAAAAGCCAACAGGAAACGGGCGCCGGCTAAGCTTCCCGCGCCAATTGCCCGAACGCCCGGCACTCCGGTAGCTGCCTGGCAACAATCCCGCCCGGAGGCACCTTTGACAATGCCCCCAGGGGGCATAGAGTATCTTCTATCGTCGGCTAACCTCCAAATATCTCGTGATATCTTACCGTTTCTTTTAATTTCTGGCAAGTCCAGGACTTGACAATGGGTTGTACTGCATACTAGTATAGGGTATAGTGACAACGGCAACGCTGCGCAAGGTGATAAAGAGGTAGCCGGAGACATGGAGGGGCCGACAAGGAGGACATCAAGAGATGCCAGGCAAAACTAAACCGACCAACAATATAATTATCCCCGTCACCGGGATGACCTGCGCTTCATGCGCCGTCTCGATAGAAAAAGGGCTTTCCGGCGTATCCGGCGTATCCGGGGTAAACGTTAACTTCGCCAGCGAGAAAGCGGCCGTGGCCTATGACGCTGACCAGGTGGATGAACGAATACTGATCGCTGCCGTCAAAGAAGCCGGCTACGGCGTAGCTCTGGAGAAAAAAATCCTGAATATCGGGGGCATGACCTGCGCCTCCTGTGTCTCCAGCATTGAGAAAGCTCTCTCGGCAGTACCGGGAGTGGTCTCGGTAGCCGTCAACCTGGCCAGTGAAAAAGCAACCGTGGAATACCTGGCCAACCAGGTGTCTCTGCCTGACCTCCGGAAGGCGGTTCGGGAAGCGGGCTATAATGTCCGGGATGAAGCCGGCACCGCCGGCGCCACCGAAGTTGATGTCGTGGCGGAGGCTACCCGCCGGGAGTTGCGTACTTTAAAAACAAAACTCATCGTCGCCGGCACCGTCGGCCTGTTTCTCCTCCTGGTCACCATCTCCGAACTGATCGGGGGATGGCTGCCGCGGCTGCTGTCCAACCACTACCTGTTCTGGGTACTGGCGACACCGGTACAGTTCTGGGCTGGCTGGCAGTTCTACCAGGGCTTCTGGGCCGGGTTGAAACACAAACGCGCCAATATGAACACATTGATTGCGGTCGGAACCTCAGCCGCTTACTTTTACAGTGTCGCCGCCGTTCTCTTCCCCGGATTTTTTACCTCCGGCGGGCGTGAAGCCGCCGTCTATTTCGATACGGCGGTTATCATTATCGCCCTTATCCTGCTGGGCAGGTTCCTGGAAATACGGGCTAAAGGCCAGACTTCGGAAGCAATCAAGAAACTTATCGGCATGCAGGCCAAGACGGCCCGGGTGATACGCGGCGGCCAGGACATCGATATCCCCATAGAAGAGGTGGTGGCTGGAGATATCGTCATCGTACGACCCGGAGAAAAAATACCCGTCGACGGCATCATTAAGGAAGGCTACTCCAGTATCGACGAATCCATGGTAACCGGTGAGAGCATGCCCGTGGAAAAGAAAGTCGGCGACGAGATAATCGGTGCCACTATAAACAAGACCGGCAGCTTCAAGTTCGAAGCGACCAAAGTGGGCAAGGACACTGTCCTGGCTCAAATTATCCGGCTGGTGGAAGAAGCCCAGGGGAGTAAGGCGCCCATTCAGAGATTAGCCGATTTAATCTCCGCCTACTTTGTGCCGGTGGTGATTGTCATCGGCCTGCTCACTTTCGGGCTGTGGTACTTCCTGGGCCCGGAGCCGGCCCTGACCTTCGCCCTGCTTAATTTCGTGGCGGTGCTCATCATCGCCTGCCCCTGTGCCCTCGGGTTGGCCACGCCCACGGCAATAATGGTCGGTACCGGTAAGGGAGCCGAAAACGGCGTCCTCATCCGCAGCGGTGAAGCCCTGGAGACGGCCCACAAGATAAAAGTCATCATCCTGGATAAAACCGGCACCCTCACCGAAGGCAAGCCGGTGGTCACCGACATCGTGGCGGCGGCCGGTTTTGAAGAAGCAGAACTGCTCAATGTCGCCGCCTCTGCGGAGCACGGCTCTGAGCACCCCCTGGGAGAAGCTATCGTTAACGCCGCCCGGGAAAAGGGCTTGAAGCTTTATGACACCACCGAGTTCAACGCCATCCCCGGCCACGGCATCCAGGTCAAACTTGATAATCAACGGGTACTCCTCGGCAACCTGAAACTGATGGCGGACCACGGCCTTTCCCTCAACGGTCTCGACCAGGAGGCTCTGCGCCTGTCGGGCCAGGGCACGACGCCCATGTTCGTTGGTATTGACGGGCTGGTGGGGTGCGTCATCG
>JACZSH010000005.1 GCA_022574315.1 Chloroflexota bacterium
GAGCGCAGGTTGCCTCCAATAAGCTCGGCACCAGAAGGATGATAGAACTGCTGGACAAATTTGGCGTCGCGGCCGTGAACACGGCCATAGAACAGCTCTATGATTATACCGAGCGCAGAGTCCGCCATGAATTTAAAAAGTTTCCGAACGGTGTTTTTGAAGGCGACGCTTACGTCGATGACGACGGTATCATTGATAAGCCGATATATATCCGGGCTAAAGTCATCATCAAAGACGGGGATGTGACCGTTGACCTGACCGGCTCGGACCCCCAGCGCCGGGGAATGATGAACGCTACTTTCGCCATGACCTACTCGGCAATAGCCTTCCCCATCCGTGCCCTGCTTCCCCCCGACCTGCCCACCAACGACGGCTTCTACCGGATGGTGAAACTTATTGCCCCGCCGGGGACGGCGATAAATTGCAATTATCCAGCAGCGGTGGTGGGTGGGTGGGAAGTCGGGCAAAAGACCGTCGAAGCCGTACTCAGGGCTTTCTCGAAGGCGATGCCGGACCGGGTCCCCGCCGAGAGCAAGAAGAGTATCCTGCACATCGCCTTTGGCGGGGTCGACCCACGCAACGATGAGTACTACGTTTTTCTGGAAACCAATGGCGGCGGATTCGGCGCCCGGCCCAACAAGGATGGAGTCGACGCGGTTCAACCCGCCCTGCAGAATGCGGAGAATTCTCCCATCGAAGAGACGGAAATCGGGTATCCTGTCTTGCTGATGAAATATGAGCTGATACCGGATTCTGAGGGCGCCGGAAAGTTCCGGGGAGGACTCGGCTTAAGAAGGGACTATCGATACCGTGACCACGAGGCGACGGTTACCATCCTGGCGGACACCGCCAAGTTCCCTCCTCGCGGCATATACGGGGGGCAGGACGGTAGAACCGCCAGGTATCTGCTCAACCCCGATACCGAAAATTGCCGGGATGTCGGCTCCAAAGTCACTTTCGATGCCGGCCCCACCGATATCGTCAGTATCCAGACCCCGGGAGGAGGCGGTTTCGGAAACGCGAAAGAAAGAGACCCCCGGGCAGTGCTTGACGATGTCAGAGGCGGCAAAGTTTCCCTGGCCAGGGCACGGGAAGTATATGGTGTTGCCATCGACCCGACTGCCTGGGAAGTGGATATGGTGGAGACGGCCAGATTAAGAGGTAACGGGTGAGAGCAGGAGAGCTGAATAATGGCGCAATATAGATTTGGGGTTGATATCGGCGGCACTTTTACCGATGCGGTGCTGATAAATCTCGACACCGGTGAGTACCGGACTTCAAAGGTTCAAACCACTCCCAAAGACCTTTCCGAAGGTTTTTTACGCGCCGTCGAGAGAATAGTCTCCCAAGCCGCCATTAATCCGCCGGAAGTGGCGCAGATAGTCCATGCCACAACGATAGCCACCAACGCTATCATCGAGAATAAGGTGGCCAAAGGCGCTTTTATTACCACGAAAGGTTTTAAGGATATACTGGAAATTCAAAGGCAGATACGGCCATCTCTCTACGACCTGTTCTTTGATAAGCCGGTACCGCTCATCCCCAGATATCTATGTTATGAGGTCACCGAGAGGGTGACCGCGGAAGGCGATGTGCTCAGCCCGCTTAACGAGGATGAGGTCAGGCAAGCCATACAACAGATTAAAAAAGAAGGCGTGGAAACGATTGCGGTCTGTTTTCTCCACTCGTATATCAATCCTGACCACGAAAAGAGAACCGGAGAGATAATCAGAGACGAGTTCCCGGAAGCTTATTTGACGCTGTCTTCCGAGATTAACCCTGAATTCCGGGAGTATTTCCGGGCCAGTACCACGGTCATCAATGCCGTACTTATGCCGTTGGTTACCCGCTACCTGGCCAAGCTCCAGGCAGAAATAGCTGCCCGAGGATTTAAAGCCGGCCTTTACGTGATGCAGTCCAGTGGAGGCTTGATGACGGGCAAAGTAGCCAGAGATAAACCGGCCACGATGGTTGAATCAGGCCCCGCGGCCGGTGTTATCGCCGCCGCCGCCCTGGGAACCCGCCTGGGCTATGCCAACGTGATTTCTTTTGACATGGGGGGCACCACCGCCAAGGCCGGTCTGGTGGAGAACGGCCGGCCCAAGCTGGCCATGAATTACGAGGTAGGCAGCGCCGCCATCAGCCCCCATGCCCACGGCAGCAAAGGCTCGGGTTATCCATTGCAAACACCCGTCATCGACCTTGTCGAGATAGGCGCCGGCGGGGGAAGCATTGCCTGGATTGATACCGGCGGCGCCCTGAGGGTGGGGCCACAGAGCGCCGGGGCCGACCCGGGGCCGGCCTGCCACCTGACCGGTGGCACCCTGCCCACGATAACCGATGCCAATGTTGTCCTGGGCAGGATAGACCCCGATTACTTCCTGGGCGGAGAAATTAAGCTGGACTGGAAGGCAGCGGAGAAGGCGATAGAAGAGCACTGTGCCCGGCCCCTTGGAAAAGACGTCGTCTCGACGGCGGCCGGTATCGTCGAGATAGCCAACGCTAACATGATTCGAGTCTTGAGAATCGTCTCGGTGGAAAGAGGCTACGACCCACGCGAGTACGTACTGATAGCTTTTGGCGGCGCCGGGCCGATGCATGTCAATGGCATCATCAGCGAACTTAATGTGCCTACGGTAATCATTCCTCTGAACCCGGGGATAACCTCGGCGCTGGGGCTGCTGATGACCGATTTGAGGCATGACTACGTGGTTACCTATATCTGCAAGGTTGACCGGCTCGACTTCGAGAAGGTAAACCGGACTTATCGGGACTTTGATGACCAGGGGAGACGTCTACTGGCTGATGAAGGAGTGGCGGAGAAAGATATACTTTCGGCAAAGTTTATGGATATGAGGTACGTCGGTCAGTCCTTTGAACTGACGATACCGGTTCCGAATAAAGAGCTGGCTACCGGCGACATGGTGGAAATAACGGCGCTCTTCCACCGGGAACACGAGAGGTCTTACGGGCACTGCGCCCCGGAGGAACCGGTCGAGGTGGCAAATCTGAAGCTATCGGTGACCGGACTGATACCCAAACCCAGGCTTAAAGAGTTGCCGAAAGGAGCGGAAGACCCGGCAGCGGCGCTGCGGATGAGAAGGAAGGTTCATTTCTCCGAGTCGGGCGGCTTTATCGAATGCCCTGCCTACGACAGGTACCGGCTCACCCAGGGTAATGTGGTAAAAGGTCCGGCGATAGTGGAAGATATAGACGCAACGACGGTTATCCACCCCGGTTACCAGGTTGAAGTCGGCAGATACGGACAATTGAAACTAACCTCTGCTTGAGTATCATCCGTAAAATCGGCTACTCCTTGACCGGGGGGGAGAGACTACCGGAGTATTTAAATTAAATCCGGCGCAACAACCAGAACCATAAACGAAGCAGGCCAAGAGAAAATGATGCGTTCTAATTACTTAGAAGAATTACACTTTGCCACGCTGCAGATTCTGGAAAGAACCGGGGTCGCCTTCGAATGCCAGGAGGCGCTCGACATACCGGGGGAGGCCGGTGCCGATATTGCCAATCCCGACCGGGTAAAAATACCGTCTTATCTCGTGGAGCAAGCTTTAAGGACTTCACCCAAGATAATCACTTTATATACCCGCGAAGGTGAGTCAGCCATAACCCTCAACGGCCAGACCGGGTCTCACTTCGGCGCCGTACTTGATTTACAGGAAGACCTCTTAAAAGAACTGATGAAGGTAGAAAAGACCTGGTTTGACCGCGTTGGCCTGAAACACGAATATCCAAAGAGAGACGGTTGAGTTAAGAAGAAGCCTGATGTTATGTCAACACCCTATCCGTATGTCGGATGTTTTGCACTGGAGTAGCCACAGCTATTCAGGCATTGTTATTTGTCGGCCCAAAGTATTATAATAATTCCGGACGGACTGGCAACCTATTATTAAGCTAAAAGAGGGTCAAGATAGTGGGGAGAAAAATGAAAGTGGAAGGTATTATCCCGGCCATGCTGACTCCTTTTACTGACACCGGAGAAGTGGATACGGAGGGGATAAGGGAAACGGTCAATTATTTGATTTCTAACGGCGTAAGTCAAATCATGTGTCTCGGCAGCACCGGCGAGGCAACCGCACTGACAAAAAGTGAACGCATCACCATAATCGAAGAGACCGTCCGGGCGGCAAACCGCCGAGCCCCGGTAATGGCGGGTACCGGCGCGCCGACTACCCGGGACGTGATTGAACAAACCAGGGAAGCCAAAAGCGCCGGCGCCGACCTGGTGATGATTGTTACTCCGTTTTATGAAATACCTAACCAGGAGGGACTTTACCGGCATTACGCCACGATTGCCGAGACGGTGGATATTCCGATAGTACTCTATAATATTCCGCCGCATACCAATGTAGAAATCGGGCTTTCCACGCTGGAGCGGCTGGTGGAAATTGATAATATCGTTGCCCTGAAGGAGAGCAGCGGTAATTTGAGCTACTTTGCTGAAGCCATGCTCAAGGTGGGAGACAAGATACCAATTCTGACCGGAGGCGACGATATCACCCTCCCCTGCTTTGCCCTGGGATGTCACGGAGCCATATTGGCACTGGCCAACATTGCCCCCCGTACCCTGGTTGACCTCTATCAGGCGGTGCGGGAGAGAGATATGGCTAAAGCCGCCAAACTATATTACCAGTTACTGCCGATTGCCCGCGCCATCAGCACCGCCGAGAATTTCCCCGCCCCCTTAAAAGAGGCGGTGAATCAACTGGGCAGGCCAGCCGGACCGGCGCGCAGTCCCATAATGCCGGTCAATCCGACCGAAAAAGAGACGATACGGCAAGCCTTAAAAACAGCCAATCTAGTTTAGAAAAGTATCTGCATTTTTAGTTTTCATTAAACAAGACCAGGAGGTAATTTGGTGAACAAGGCAATCGGTATACTTGGCGCCGGCGCCATCGGCTCGGCAATTGGAGCTTATCTCATCAGGGAAGGTCACGACGTGACGCTGATAGACCAGTGGGCGGAACATATTGAAAAGATTCGCCGCGACGGTCTGAAATGCACTGATTTGAACGGCGAATTCAGCGTGCCCGCCGAGGCACTGCATATCAGTGATATCAGCACCATGAACCGACAGTTCGACATAGTTTACCTGGCGGTCAAGTCATACGACACCCGCTGGTCAACCTATTTAATCGAGCCATTCCTTAAACCAGGCGGTTTCATTTTGCCGGCTCAAAACGCGCTGAATGATGACGTGGTGGCGAATATCATCGGCTATAACCGTACCGTGGGCTGTGTTCCCTCCATCAGTGTCGGGCTGTATGAGCCGGGCCATGTGGTGCGCACCGACCCGATGACTTCACACTGTTTTACGGTCGGTGAGCTTTCGGGGCAAATTACGCCCCGTGTTATTGAAGTGGTTGCCGCCCTGAAAGTAATTGGACCCAGCGATGCCACGACCAATATTTGGGGAGCGCGCTGGTCAAAGTTGATCATAAACTGCATGATGAACGCACTGGCGGGTCTGATTGGTCCGGACATATCTGCTTTGAATGACGACCAGAAGGAAACCGCCAATCTTATTCGTGTGACCGTCGGCCGCGAAGTTACCGGTATTGCCCAGGCTCTGGGTATCAGCGTAGACCCCATATTCGGTATCCCCGCCCGGGTATTCGCCGAAGCAATCACCGCTGACGGCGTCCGGGTTGCCAAAGCGCAACTGACGGAAGTAATGAGGCTGAGATATCTTTCCCCGGAGCAAACCAAAAAATTGGGTGCCCCTGACCGGCCTTCCCTGCTGCAGGACATTATTAAAAAAAGACGGACCGAGATAACCTATCTCAACGGCGAGGTGGTCAGGAAAGGTGAAGCAGCCGGTATCCCCGCCCCAATGAACCAGGCTATCGTCGAGCTAATGCAAAAGGTTGAAAGAGCCGAGATAAAACCCGCTCCGGCCAACCTGGAACGGCTAAAGCCTTTCCTGAAATAATCAAAATAGGCGCCGGGGATAGCATTACCCGGAAATGCTCCTATCGGTGCGTCCAACCGATGAAAAGGTAATCAACTCTTTCAGTAAGCTAGAAGTTACTTTTACGCCAATTAAGTCACTATTACGTACCGATTCGTGGATAACAACACCGAACGACGTAATATTCACTCCTTCCTATTGACAAATACCAAAGTATTTGTCATAATAACTGACATATTAATAAAGCTGGCGATAGCCGGCAATTCACTGAAGGAGGGTTTATATGCGTAAGATTAAAGGGAGTTTCTACATGGTACTGGCGCTAATCGTGGCGCTTTCTATGGTAATCGGGGCGTGCGCCCAACAGCCAGAGGGGGCGGCGGTACCACTCAAAATCGGGCAGTTGAACAGCTTTACCGGTGATCTTTCTGACTTCGGTACCGTGCACCGGAATGCCGCCGCCCTGGCGGCCGACCATATTAACCAGGCGGGCGGCATACAGGGCACGGTGGTGACTATTGTTGCCAGAGACACGGCGACTAACCCGGTACAGGGCGTGGATGCTGCCCGGGCGCTGGTTAATATTGAGCAAGTGGTCGCTATCGTTGGCGCTCTGGCCAGCGGCGTTACGATGCCGGTGGCAGAGTCGGTAACCGGACCCGCCGGCATTCTGCAAATCTCGGCCGCCTCCACTTCACCGGCGATTACGGTACTGGCCGATAACGATTTTCTCTTCCGCACTACGGTTTCCGACGCCGCCCAGGGAGTAGTTCTGGGACGCCTGGCGCGAGAATTGGGCTATAATACCGCGTCCGCTCTTTACATCAACAATGCTTACGGCGAAGGACTTGCCCAGCAGTTCAAGCAGACTTTTGAAGCCGAAGGCGGCAGGATACTGGAACTGGTGCCCCATGAAGGCGTCCAGCCCAGTTATGCTTCCGAACTGAGCAAGGCAACCGCCGGTAACCCGGACGTGCTGGTTGCCATCAGCTACCCGGAGAGTGCCGAGGTCTATCTCCGAGAAGCTCTGGAAGGTGCCTACATCGATACATTTCTCTTCGTTGACGGGACCAAGTCTACCGATATGAATGAAGCGGTTGGAGTCGACAAATTAGAAGGGACCTTCGGGACCGCCCCGGGCGCTCCGGTGGGTGATGCGCGCATTAATTTTGACAACGCTTATACCGCCGCTTTTGCCGCTGAACCACCACTCCCCTTCATGGCGGAGACCTACGATGCGGTGATTTTGATTGCCCTGGCGGCGGAAAAGGCGGGTACCACCACGGACAGCGCCTTAATCAGAGACGCTCTGCGTGATATCGCCAATCCTCCGGGTGAGATTGTCGGCCCGGGTGTTGAAAGTCTAAGGCGTGCCCTGGAGCTCATCCGGGATGGGAAAGATATCAACTACGAAGGTGCCGGCGGTTCTCAGGACTTCGATGAAAACGGCGATGTCGTCTCGACAATCGAAATCTGGAAGATTGAAGGCGGGAAGATAGTCTCCACCGGAAGATACGAACTACCCTAACCCCGCGGTACTAAGCACCCATAGTTGGGGTAAAACAGAGCTAGAAGTTGCCTCTCCGGGTCAAGCATCCGGGGGGGCAACTTTGTTTGGCGGCGCCGCACTCGCCGATATCTTCCGTTCTTCCCCCAGGATACCACCCGGACGCAGTAATATCACGACCACAATCAACAGGCCAACCATAATAAAGCGGAAATTCGGGTCGGACAAAAAGCCGGGTAAGAATTGTGTGCCTGCCCAGATTCCCCACACCGTGAAAGCCCCCAGGATGGCGCCCTTGTTATTGCCGCTGCCTCCTACCATCAGCATTGCCCAGATGATAAAAGTCGCCAGTAAAGGGTCAAACGTTCTGGGATCAATAAAGCGTATGTTGTGGGCATACAAGGCGCCTCCGATACCCATAATGAAGGCGCCCAACATAAACGACTGGAGCTTAAAACTGAACACGTTTTTCCCGCTGGCGGCGGCCGTTAGTTCATCTTCACGAATTGCCTTCAATACCCGTCCCCAGGGGGATTTTATCGTTCGCTCCACGGCGACGTAGATGACCACGAGAACAATAAGGACAACTACTAAAAACAGGTAATCGTAGTGCTGCGGAGAAACCCAATCCCCCAGATATTTGGGGATACGGTAGAGACCTTTAGAGCCGTTTGCCAGCCATTTCTCATTGAGAAAGATATAGCGGACGCTCTCCGCGATACCTAAGGTGACGATGGCTAAATAGTCTCCCCGCAACCGAATGGTGACCGAACCGATAATCAAGGCCATCAGCCCGCAGACGGCGCCCGCCCCCAGCAAAGCCACCAAAAACCAGAGGTCAATGCCAAGATTGAAAACACCCAGGAGGGCGGGTAAATTTCCTCCAAAGATATAATCCTCGAACTTAAGCGGGTCAGGGGTCGCCGTGGTCAGCAACGCCGAAGTGTAGGCTCCCAGGGCAAAGAAGCCGGCAACGCCGATGTTGAACAGGCCGGTGTAACCCCAGTGTACGTTTAGCCCGAGGGTAAATATCGAGTAAATCACCGCCATGATGGCGAATCCGACCAGGTAATTTAATATCCCCTGGAACTCCATCAGTCTCTCACTCCAAATATTCCCCGGGGGCGCAGCAGCAGCATGACAATCATAATGGCAAAAGATATTACTGTTTTATAAGCCGGATTAAGCCACTGGGTGGAAACTTCTGAGGATACCCCTATAATCAGTGCCCCGATCAGGGCCCCCCAGGGATTACCAATGCCCCCCAGGATGACGGCGGCAAAAAGCGGGATAAGGAAACGCCAACCCATGATAGGAAACAGTTGCGCCTGAAATACCGCCAGCAGAACTCCGGCGGTAGCCGCCAGGGCGGCACTTATTGCCCAGGTCCACCACAGCACGTGTTCGGTATTAATACCGGTCACTCGTGCCAGCTCCGCATTATCCGAGGTAGCTCTCATCGCTTTACCGGTCCTGGTACGGGTAAGGAATAGATAGAGGGCCACTACCATAATGACCGTCAGGGCGACGATAAACAGGTTATCCGGTGGAATGCGAACTCCCATCGGAAGTTGATAGAAATCCTTGGATACCCGGGGGTATTGTTCCGTGCCGCCACCCCAGACGAACTGAACCAGGCCCCGCAGCGCAATGGCGACACCAAGCGACGTCATGGCCATTACGACGCTGCTCACGCCGCGCCGGCGGAGTCGACTATAGATACCTTTATCCAGGCCGATAGCCAGCGCAACCAGGAACAGCATGGAGAGAGGAAGGGCGATAAACAGTGGGTATCCAAAGGTAAACGGACCAAGGCCCACGTTGTCCAGACCTATACGCGGTAAGAAAACACCCAGTGTGAATAGAGAGGTGTAAGCTCCCAGGGTCATGAAATCACCGTGCGCGATGTGAGCAAAGCCATGAATCCCGTAGACCAGGGAAAGACCAATAGCCCCGAGGCCGATAATGGTCCCCAGGAAAAGGCCATTCACCACCAGTTCCAGTTTAATAACGGAGGTGAAGGCAAGAATTAGAACTACCACCAGGCCCAGCAACACTGAATAGCCAGCTGTCCAGTGAAATGGTAAGCGAAGAGAGGTCTTTCTCATACCTGCCATGTGGTTACCCTCCGAGGTAAAGCCGGGCAACATCAGGGTTATTCAGCAATTTATTTCCGTCATCCTCAAGCTGGTTCTGCCCTGATGCCAGGATATAACCTCGACTGGATAGCTTCAACGCTTCCCTGGCATTCTGCTCCACCAGCAGAATAGCCACCCCAGCCTGATTTATGCCGATTATTATCTGCAGCACTGACGCCACCAGGTTAGGCGCCAGTCCGGCGGAAGGCTCATCCAGCAGCAACATTACCGGGTCCACCATCAGAGCACGAGCTACGGCCAGCATCTGGCGCTGTCCACCGGATAAAGTTCCTGCCCGGTCGTTTTTTCTTTTTATCAGGTCGGGGAAAAGGTCATAAACCTCCCGTATCCGCTGGCTATAGTCATCCTTACGCACAAAAGCGCCCATTTCCAAGTTTTCATGGATAGAAAGGGAGGGAAAGACATTACTTGACTGGGGAACATAGCAGAGTCCCTTGCGCACCATGGTCTCCGGAGGGGTACCGGTAATGTCTTCACCATTAAACCGTACACTGCCCTGCTTGGGACGCAACAAACCAAAAATGGTCTTCAGCAAGGTGGATTTACCCGAGCCATTGGGCCCGATAATGGTCACAATCTGGTTTTTTTCAACGGTAATGGAGACCCCATGAAGAATTTCTGTCTCGCCGTAGCCGGCCACAATATCGCGGGCTTCAAGCAGGCTCACCGACCCAGTCCTCCCAGGTAGGCTTCAAGCACCGCTTCGTTCTGGCGGACCTCGTGAGGCGAACCTTCCATAATATTTTCCCCGTTACACATTACGATTATGGGGTCGCAAAGCCGCATGACCATATCCATGTCATGTTCTATCAGCAGGAAGGTCAAATTTTTTTCCGTACAGGCCCGGCGAATATGCTCCACCAGCTCTTTCATAAGTGTCGGGTTTACCCCGGCACCCGGTTCATCCAGTAGCACCAGTTGGGGTTCAGCCATCAAAGTACGGGCCAATTCCAGCAGCTTTTTTTGTCCCGCTGACAGATTACCCGCATATTCATCCTTGAGGTGAACCAGGTTTACGAAACGCAGAATATCGATTGCCTGCGCTTCATTATTCTCTTCCTGACGCCTGACCCGACGGGGGAATAACCAGGAACCCCAGATGTTTTCACCGGTCTGGTGGCTCGGTACCACCATAAGATTTTCCAAAACAGTCATGCGCTTTAGCTCTCGCGGTATCTGGAAAGTACGCACGATGCCCTGCCGAAAAATCTCGTGCGGCGGCAGCCGGTCAATCCGCTTCCCCTGGAAATATATCTGTCCGCCGGTACAGGGCACGAAGCCGGTTATCAGGTTGAAAAGAGTGGTCTTCCCGGCGCCGTTAGGGCCAATCAGCCCGGTGATAGTTCCCTGTTGGACGTTAAACGAACAACCGCTAACCGCCCGAACGCCGCCAAAGTCTTTTTCGACATTTTTTATCTCCAGGATTGGGACGGGTCCTTTCATGTGATTTAAGATTTACTCCCCCCCGGTAACCCGGGATATTCTTCCAAAATATTATTACACAAAGCAAGTTTTATTGTAAAATGGACGTATATTATCTTATGATTTGAATGCCCGTCAAAGACATGGATACCCCTACCCCAATTGCCATACTGGCCACAGAAACTTTATAATACAAGCGCGATTGCGAAATCATGGGTACGGGAAGGAGTAAAACGAGTGAGCCGGAAAGTCAGCATTGGTATCAGCAACCACCTTTTTTATGAGAATGGCGAGTTATGCATCCCGGGGTACGGGCTGAAACACCTGGATGACATGCCTGGTGTCGAATGGAAAATAATCGGAGGGGACATGTCCTGCGTTTCCCCGGAACAGGTGGACGGGTTTGACATGATTATCACTCTTCTCTCCGGAGTTACCGCGGAGAGCCTGGCGGGAAATGAACGGCTGCTGGCCGTACTCTGTAACGCGGCCGGCTATGACCCGGTAGATGTCCCGGCCCTGACCGAGGCCGGCGTCGCCGTCTGCAATACCCCCAGAGCCGTCCGGCGTCCCATGGCCACGGCAATAATTACTTTTATCCTGGCCTTAAGCCTGCGCCTTCCGGAAAAAACTAAACTGGCACGAGAGGGACGCTGGGCGGAGAGAGATAATTACCGCGGCACCGGTTTGATGGGGAAGACACTGGGCTCAATCGGCGTCGGCGGTATCGGCCACGAGATGTTTCGCCTGGCCGGAGCTTTTGGCATGAAGCAAATCGCCTATGACCCGTATATCAAACAGCCGGACCTGGCGGACGTAAATGTGGAACTGGTTGACCTGGACAGGCTACTTGCCGGGTCAGATTTCATCAGCATCAGCTGTCCGCTGAACGAGACTACCAGGCATTTGGTGGGAGAAACCGAGCTGGGAAAAATGAAAAAGACCGCCTACCTGATAAACACTTCCCGAGGGCCCGTGGTTGATGAAGCGGCGCTAATCAAGGCTTTACAGGAAAAACGGATAGCCGGGGCGGCCATAGACGTCTTCGAGCAGGAGCCGACCCCCGATGACAACCCCCTGTTAAAGATGGACAACGTCATTGTCACCCCCCACTCTATCGGTTCAACGGACGAGATATGGGTAAATAAGTGGGAAGAAAACGTCAGCCAGGTTGCCAGTATTATCAAAGGTGAGGCACCGGAAGCCCTGGTCAACCGTGACGTCTGGAACCAACCAATATTCCAGGTCAAGCTAAAAAGATTTCAGGAAGCTATTGCCAGTGAAGACACTACCGACCGGTAAACTACCTAATAAACTGCTCCAGAAATTCCTGAATAAAATTAAAATCAAAGATGACCGGGTGATACTGGGGCCATCGGTAGGTGAAGATGTGGCGGTCATTAAGTTCGGCGGCAGTAAGTTGCTGATGGTCAAAACCGACCCGGTAACCTTTGCCACCGACCTTATCGGCTGGTACGCGGTGAACGTCAACGCTAACGACATCGCCACTATGGGAGTGAGGCCGCGCTGGTTTCTGGCCACCATCCTGCTTCCGGAAGGCAGCACCGAGCGAGAGGCGGAAAACATATTCGACCAGGTCCTCCAGGCGTGTAACTCACTGGACATTTCACTGGTAGGCGGCCATACCGAAATAACTTATGATCTTAAACGACCGATTATTGTCGGCTGTATGCTGGGTGAGGCCGATAACCATCACGTTATCGCCACCTCCGGGGCAAAACCGGGTGATGATATCGTGCTCACCAAGGGACTGGCCATTGAAGGCATATCGGTACTGGGCAGAGAAGCCAGGCAATCGCTTCTTTCCGCCGGCTTAACCGGAGATTTAATTCAGAGAGCCGCCGATTGTCTTTTTTCCCCGGGCATAAGTGTCCTCAAGGAAGCGCTGATTGCCGTCAAAACCGCGAAAGTCAGTGCCATGCATGACCCGACTGAGGGAGGACTCTCCACGGGCCTCTGGGAGATAGCCAGTGCCGCCCGGGTCGGTATCATCGTGGATGAAGCCAAGATTCCAGTCCTTCCCGAATGCCGAGATATTTGTGATAAGCTTTCGCTCAACCCCCTCGGGCTGTTAGCTTCCGGAGCATTGATTATTACCCTGCCCTCCTCGGAGACGGCGAAACTAACGGCGGCACTGCAGGAAAATAGTATCAACGCCGCCGTCATCGGGAGCGTGGTCAACGCGGCAGAAGGACTAAAAATGCTCACCACCAAAGGCACGCGTGAATTACCTCTTTTCCAGCGAGATGAGCTGGCTCGATTTCTGAGCAGCCGCGACTCCGGAATCTCCCCGGACGCTAAGAGACATAAAGGCAGGTCATGATATACTGAGAATATTGACTGTTACGGAGGTAACGCATGGCGGCACGGCAAATACCGGTAATTTCGGTTAAAGGCAAGCCTTTCGAGTGTGGTGAGCAGTACGGCTCTCAAGCCAAATCGCTTATCAAACGAAATGCCGGTCTTTACTTCGACATGTGGCAAACCCTGTGGGGAGCCAGCCATTCCGATATTGTGCAGCGTTGCCATCCCTTAATCGACGTTATCGGTGACTATGACGCTGACCTGCTGGAGGAACTCGGGGGAATTGCCCGCGGGGCAGACCTGGACCTGGAGGATATCATCGCCATCAACGCCCGTTATGAAATTAATTCATCGCTGGGTATTATCCGCAAACAGGGCAATGACGGCTGCACCTCCGTAGCCGCCTTACCATCGGTCACCAGTAACGGTCATACCCTCCTGGGACAGAACTGGGACTGGCTTACCCGGTTTCAGGAGTCAAACGTGCTGCTTATGGCAGAACAGGCAGGGAAACCCAACGTGGTTACCCAGCCGGAAGCGGGCACACTGGCTCACCGGGGGATGAACTCGGCAGGACTCGGCATATGCTTCAACGGCATGGCGTCCAACCAGGACAAATTCGAATCCAAAGCACCGCCTTTTCTCGTCGTGGCACGGGCTATCCTTAACTCGCCAAATTTCAGCGGGGCACTGGAAACAGTAATGCGTATGAAAGCAACTCTGTCCGGAAACTTCCTTATCGCCCACAGTGACGGCGAGGCAATAGACCTGGAGGTCTCTCCAATCGATACCGGCGTGTTGTATGCGGAAGGCGATATTCTGACTCACAGCAACCATTTTATCTCTTTCGCCAACCGGGTAGACTTTACCGATTTGCTCAAGTCGATTTACCCGGATACCCTGCTCCGCCATCGTCGGGCGCGGCAAATGCTGGAGCCGGAAAAAAGCCGGATTGACATCGGCAGTTTCCAGAAGGTATTCGGGGACCATTTCAGCTATCCCCGGTCAATCTGCCGTCATACGGAGTCGGGCGACGTAGGCCTGAAGGGTTGGGCTACCCTGTCATCAATGATAATGGACTTAACCGAGCGTACTATCTATATCGCTGAAGGGCCTCCCTGCCAGAATAGATATTACCGGCTGACGCCTCAAATGCTGTGGAAGGATTGAGAGGGCTTTTGCGGTAATCGAGCGAGCCACCCGGTTTACGGTCAAGCGCTCTGCAGAGCGGCTCTGAAACGGGAAATAATGCTGCTGGTTAATGTTAGCGGATAGGGTGGTCTCTCTTTAGCCGGTATGGTTTTCAGCGTGATAAAAGTGGGCCCCGCCTGCTTCAAGACTCTCTCGATATCGTTTTTAAAGCTAAGGAGGTCATCAAAAGAATACACGTTGGCATAACTGGCGGCTTCAGCCAAGCCGGTATAACTGGTTTTCCCGACGTTGGGAACCGGCTGGCCTCCGGAAGTGCGGTACACGTTATTATCCAAAACGAAGTGGACCAGGTTACGGGGCGACATCTCGGCAATAGTCACCAGGGTACCCAGGTTCATCAGCAGACTGCCTTCGCCATCCAGCACAATGACTTGCTTGTCGGGTCGTGCCAGGGCCAACCCCAGGCCGATAGACGAGGCTTTCCCCATGGCGCCGCTGAACATTAAGTCCAATCCGGGGTTCGTGGAGACCTGAGGCCAGATAAAGTTAGCTGTCATCGTCGCCACCACCACCGCCTGGTCTCTATGCTCCGAGATAACCTTCAGGGCTTCAAAATCATCTATCAAGACTATCCTCCTCCCGTACCAAGCAGGATTACCACCGGCTTTTGCGTTTCATTGGCCTCTTTGAACCCCCGGGAAACTGCCTGGACATCATTTTCGCTCTCTACCAGGTAATGCTGGATGCCCCAGGTATCCAGCATCGGTTCCAGGAAAATCGCCGCCGAATCGGTCAGTGGTTTATCCCGCCGCCAGCCGCGATAGCCAATCATCATCAGCAAGGGCAGATGGAGGTCCAGAGCCAGCCCTCTTATCGAATCACCCGCCTCGAAAAAGCCGGTGTTCTGATGCAGCACGACCGGTGTTTTGCCGCCCAGTAAAAGGCCGGCAGCGATGGCCACCGCCTCGCCTTCCCGGCATATCGGGACAACGGTTAAACCGTCCTGCGTCATGGCCGCTTCATAAACGGAGTTACTCTCTCCATCCGGCAGGCCGACCACATGGGTTACGCCGCATTTCCTGAGCTCCCGGACGATTTTATCCGCGGTCGATGTTTTTATGTCCATCGTTGCCCACTTCTTTTCATCATATGAATTAATTGGTCGTCATCATAATATCAGTTGTTTCTCTAAAGCTCAACCACGCAATCCGTCACGGTACGCTCAGGGACAGGTCCTGCCGGCTGGTCATCGAAGCCACCGTCTCCAGAAACTCTTTCAGGGAAGCACTCTGGTTCCTCAGTTCTTTCATTTCGAAGCCGATGGGGCTGATGGAGGTTGGTTTGTCGGCATAGGTGCCGTGGAAGGCAAAATAGGCCTGGTTGAGTTTTCTGATGTAATAGCCCTTTTCAGCGAGAAACTGCCGCTTCTGTTCCATGAATTCTTCCGCCAGCTCTATCTCTCCCTGAGCAAGGTAATTATCCACGGCTCTTCTTATCTCTCTCATCTCTCGATTTAAGTCAAATTCAGGCTCTACCCGGTCAGCCTGGTCTTCGTTCCGTGCATCGCCGGCATAATATTTTTCATAAACGGCGGAGCCAATCTCCTTGCTGACTATTCCGGCTAGCGTCTCGTTCATTACGGCAATGTCATAGTTGCGGGCCAAGCCGGTTAAATCAAGTAGATAGAGAAATCCCAGGGGTTTAAAAGCAAGGTATTGATGCAGCCACTCCTCGGTGGCGGTATCAACCATAAACGGCAGGTCAGCCCGGCTGGTGACGATTGTCGGGTACGTTCCCCCAAAACCACCCAGTTCTATCACCAGCGACGAGATTCCCATTTCATCGGCCTGCGCTTCGATGTTCTCCATTTCCTCCAGGCGGATATCCTGCCGCAGAGTGACTTCTCTTATGCTTTCTATCCGGTCGCGTGGTGATACCACCAGCAAATGCGGCGGCTTATCCAGGTTAAAATTCAACGGTGGGAAACTGATTTCCGATTTGATATATTTTTGAAAAGGGTGATAGATACCCTGCTCTGTCAAAATATCCCGTATCTGTCTTTCAATTATTTTTTCGGTTGTTTCCGCCCGGGCCAGTTTTTGCGACCGGACTTCGGCCATTTCTTTTTCTATTGAAACCAGGTCTCCCGTCTTGTTCCCTGTCTGTATCGCCTGTAATTCCGATTCCAGGGTTTTCATCCGATCGACCAGCGTAAAATATTCGGGTACCGGATTATTTCTGCTTTCACCTTCAAAAGCTTCCCCTGAACCCGCCCGCTCTTTATTACCAAACAGGTTATCAAGTTCCCATCTGACGATACTGAAACGGTAAGGTTTCACAATCGTGTCCAACCGCGAATTAAAGTTTTTGTCGGTGGTACAACCCGCCATCCCCAAACTAAATAACATCACACTCAAACTTATGATCAGCCCAGTTTTCAATTTATCCCAGCCCTAGCCGACTCGCCACGGGAGGTAAAGATCAAACACGTCTGGTAACATGAAATATTCACGTATAATCAATGCCATACTGGCATAGCAAAATGCCAGCCACAATTCAGTTAATGATACCTAACCGGCGCTTAAAAATGAGTATTTTCCCGGCGAATTCAGTGTTCTTATAATCTAGGTCATCCTGACGACGGTTTTGGCAAGCTCCCAGGCATATTCGTAAACATGCAATCCTTTGCTCATGGCGATTATTTCACCGTCGTCAACTCCTATCTCACTGGCCATATACTCTTTCAACAGCTGGATGGCGGCCAGGTTCGATGGAAAACCGGCCCATAAATCCCAGGAGCGAAAGTAGACGACAAAATGGAGTTTATTCTCACGGACCCGGGTATCTATAGCTCTCAGGCAGGGCGGGTCAGACAGAAAAATTGACCTATCGTCACCAACCGCCATGAAAGCCTGATTGGTATTGTGGCCGTCTTCCCGATACATGCGGATAACTTCGGCTATCTGGGTCTCCAGGTACTGACCGTAGGTATACTGTTCGCCTTCCTTCCGGTGTGCCGTCATCAGGTAAGGCAAATAGCTTTCCACGTAATCCATGGTGCTGGGCGGGGGAACTCCCTGTGGCACGTCAGGTATTATCGGCCTTGTTGCCGGATGCTTTATCTTGACGACCACAAATTCAAGCTCTTTACGCCGTTCGCCGGCATAGCTTCCCCGCTCAATCCGGTATTCATACCCTTCGGTCAGGGTCTTACAGAGACACAGAAACCAGGCTTCAGCTAAGTCTCGCGCTTCGATTAATTCTATCTTCATGGTGCGAAATATCAACCCCTTTGGAAGTGTTTACCGCTATCATTTTTTGAATAAAGCGAAGAATCTATCTTCATATTCAGCAAATAAATCCCAGCGGTCCAGCTCGCTTTTTAATTCGCGGGGGTCGTATTCTCCCTTAATCGCCCGGCCAAACATGGTTTCGATTCTTATCCGGGCATCTGCCGGCACGCCACCGGAATCGATTTTTAAAAGCCCCCGGGCGTTCATCTGGGACAGGTTATCCCTCACCGAGTTTCGAGCTACCTCGTAAATAAATTTCATCAGCGAGACGTCCCAGAGTTCATCCTCACCTTTGATGATAGAGGTCAACGGGTCACCCCGCTTTTCAATCTCCGTATTCAGTCTATCCACTACTATCCACAGCCTTTCCGCGACGATATTAAGTTGCTTGGGCTCATTACGATAGGTATAAAAGAGTCCCGGAGCGTCCGGGCCGTACGTCCCGAGGAGAGAACTAAAGTACTTTTTAGCTTCCAGACTGAAACCATCCAGGCGGGAAAGATAATACGGGGTTACAATTCTCGGCCTTTCGGCAATTACCCTCCCCTCTCTTATCACGGTTTCGTCTTTACTGCGCGTGAACTCAGTGTAAGACGGTTCGGTGACCAGATAGTAATAGATATTGGTAGTGCCAAAAGTGGACAGGCTCTGCTTCGGAGGCCTTAATATTTCGGTGTGTCTGACCGCATATTCAATTCTGTCGTCCTGGGTACTCATCTTACATCCTTAATCAATAGCCGCTAATTCCTGTTTATATTCGGCCAGCAGTTTCAGGTACTGCGAGTTCAGCTGTGTCTTTACCTTCCGCCATTCTTCCTGAAACTGAGGCTGAGATTCGATATCCATGTTGACGTCCGGCATTGAGCCGAGCTGTTGTTTTAGGGCGGCTTGTAAATTAGCGGTAAAATCAGCTTTTAAAGATTCGTAAGCCTGGTTCCTTTGCTGGTCTCCCTGCCCCTGGTAATGCTCGAAAATGCGCCGGATATTGCTAAAGACGTTTTCCACAGCCACTTTATTATTTTTAAGTATTTTTAAACCATCCATGGCTCTTTTATTCTGCTTTTTATCAGCGTCGGTTTGCGGCAGGTTAATATTTCTGAGCAGTACCTCCGAGGCGCCCTTAACGAGACACTTTTTAATTTTTTCTTCGTACCGGCCGAGTTCGGCGGCCAAATTAATATCCTGGTTCAGGTACCGAACGGAAAGTTTTTCGCCTTCCGGAATATATTTCCATCGCAGGCGTTCTTCTTCAGTCGCGTCGCCCAGTTTTTGTATCTTATCCAGGGCGATTTCACGGGCACTTTTTATTTCTTCACCCATCACCAGTTCCCGATTATTATTTTTGCCGCCGGTCTTACTCCTTATGAAGTATTATACTAGATACCACAAAAAGCTTAAAGAACCGTTATCTCCACCATATCAATGAGCCGTCCAGACTTTCCAGGCAGAGAAACCATGGTGGCGGTATATTTGCCGGGGAGCTATAGCCAGGGAACCGGCCCGGTTATTTCCTGGGGATAGTAAGCAGAGATGGCTGGAGAATATCCACAACCCGCAGCCTAAATAAACGGGCGTCTTACGGTTGTCCGGACTGTTCAGCGGGCATATGCTTTATCAGCCAGTATTCCAGACTATCGACCAGGGCCAACCAGCTTGCCCCGATAATGTTGGCCGAACTGCCAACGGTTCGCCATTCGTTGACACCGTCACTGGACTCGATAAGAACGCGTATCTGAGACTCGGTACCGACGCTTTCTTCAAGAATACGAACTTTATAGTCAACCAGCTTAACCTTGGCCAGACTGGGATAGAATTGTAATAATGCTTTGCGCAAAGCCAGGTCCAGGGCGTTAACCGGTCCATTACCTTCCGCCGCGGTATGCATTATTTCATTATCTACTTTTACCTTGACCATTGCTTCGGATAACATTTCTTCCAAACCTTTACGGGCAGACGGGCGCCGTTTCCTTTCCACCACCACCAGAAAGTCAACCAGTTCAAATAAAGGTTTATAATCGGGCCTGGAGCGCCGCAATAAAAGTTCGAAAGACGCCTCCGCACCTTCATATTGAAAGCCGTGGCTTTCCATGTCTTTAACTTGCGCTAACAGCTTACGCACCTCTTCTTTTTGCGAGGACAGCTCTAATCCCAATTCCTGCGCTTTGTGGATGATATTTTTTTGCCCGGATAATTCTGATACCAGTACCCTTGGTTCATTACCAACTTTACCCGGTTCTATGTGCTGATAACTTTTCCCCCACTTTGACATCGCCGACGCGTGCATGCCGCCTTTATGGCTGAACGCGCTGTGGCCAACGTAAGGCAGAAAAGGGTCTGGAATAAGGTTAGCCGTTTCGCTGATGTCGTGAGACACTTCGGTTAGTTTGGCCAGCTGCGCATCAGTGACACAATTGATGCCCATCTTGAGTTTTAGAATCGGGATAATAGAGCAGAGGTTGGCGTTTCCACAGCGTTCACCGTAACCGTTGATGGTACCCTGTACCTGTGTCGCCCCGGCCTGGATGGCGGCCAGGGTATTGGCAACGCCCAATCCGCTATCATCATGGGCGTGAATACCGATAGCGACCGAGGTCACTTTCCTGGCCGATGCCACGGCTGAGGCTATTTCGTCAGGCAACATGCCACCATTGGTGTCGCAGAGCACCAGGCAGTCGGCACCGGCCTGGGCCGCGACTTCCAGCGTTCTTAAGGCGTAGTCGGGATTTTTCTGATACCCATCAAAATAATGCTCGGCATCAAAGAAAACGGTAAGTCCCTTTTCCTTGAGATATTTGATCGAGTCGGCAATCATGCTCAGGTTTTCGTCCAGAGTTGTTTCCAGAACTCGGGTAACTTGCCGATCCGAGCTTTTACCGACAATGGTAGTTATTTTTACGCCACAACCGGCCAGTGCCAGGAGGTTGGCATCATTTTCAGCTTTAGAACCAGGCCGCCGGGTACTGCCGAAGGCGACCAGCGCCGAAGTGGTGAGGGAAAGTTTTTGGGCTTTCCGGAAAAATTCGCTGTCTTTCGGATTGGAGCCCGGCCAACCGCCTTCAATGTAGTGAATCCCAAGCTCAGCAAGTTTCCGCACGATGTGCAGTTTATCCGATACGGACAAGGAGATTCCTTCTCGCTGGGCCCCGTCACGTAGCGTCGTATCGTAAAGCTGGATGGATGACAATTCCTAACCTCGCAATCTGGCGACAACCAGGTCGCCCATTTCTTTCGTCCCTACCTCTTTTTTACCTTCGCTCATTATGTCGTAGGTACGATAGTCTTCCCGCAGCATTTTCGCGACCGCGTCTTCGATTGCCTGTGCTTCCGCCGCCAGACAAAAGGAGTACCTGAGCATAAAAGCGGCACTGAGAATGGTGGCGATAGGATTGATTATGTTAAGGCCGGCACGGCGCGGCGCGCTGCCATGACTGGGCTCATACAGGCCGAAGATACGAGTATTTTCTTGCGGGACCCCCGCCAGGCTGGCGGAGGGCAGCATGCCTAAAGAACCAGCCAGCATGGATGCCTCGTCAGTTAGAATATCGCCAAAGGTATTTTCCGTAACCACGACATCCAGATGCCCCGGATTCTGAATCAACCTCATGGCGCAGGCATCGACCAGCATGTGTTCCAGTGCAACATCGGGATAGTCAGCGGCCACCGCTTCGGCCACCTGCCGCCATAGTCGGGAAGTCTCCAGCACGTTGGCTTTGTCCACGGAGACGAGCTTCTTTTTCCGGCGCCTGGCCAACTCGAAGCCCACTCTCATAATACGCTCGATTTCTTTTTCCGAGTAAGTCATCGTATCGACTGCCTGCCAGCCGTCGGCTGTCTGCCACCGTTTTTTGGGCTGGCCGAAGTAAAGCCCTCCGGTCAGTTCACGGATAAAGATAAAATCCACTCCTTTAATGACCTGTGGTTTCAAATTAGTGGCATCGACCAGTTCCGGGAATACCTTCACCGGTCGTAAGTTTGCGAATAAACCCAGGCTCTTCCGTATACCCAACAGACCGTCTTCAGGCCTAATCTTGGCCGAAGGGTCATCCCATTTGGGACCACCCACCGCACCCAGTAACACGGCCTCGCTTTCCCGGCACATCTTCAGGGTCTCCGGCGAAAGCGCCGTTCCCTGCTCGTCAATGGCAATGCCGCCAATCAAACCGTATTGCAGGTTTAAGTTATGGCCATACACTTCGCCGACTGACTGCAGAACCTTAATAGCTTCGGTGATGATTTCCGGGCCGACACCGTCTCCGGGTAATACTGCCAGATTAAGCTTCATATTAGACTCCCTTGCCCGCTAATCTTTGCCGGGTAAACTCAATAAGTCCGCCGGCCGAAATTAGCTCGGCCATAAATTCCGGGTAGGCCGCGGCGGTAAAAGTCTTACCTCTGGTCAAGTTATTAATCGTACCGGAAGCCAAATCCACTTCCAGGACATCGCCCGCCTCGGTATTGTCTACCGCGTCCGCAGATTCAAGCAATGGCAGACCGATATTAATGGCATTTCGGAAAAAGATACGGGCAAAGCTTTTGGCGATGACACAGGCTATGCCTACTCCTTTCAGCGCCATCGGGGCATGCTCCCGCGATGAGCCACAGCCAAAATTAGTCGTCGCGACGACAATATCTCCGGGTCGAACCCGGGTTAAGAAATCCGGGTCAACGTCTTCCATGCAGTGACGGGCAACTTCTTCGACGGTAGTAAGGTTCAAATAACGTCCCGGGATGATGGCATCCGTGTCAAAGTCAGCCCCATATTTGTGCACGGTACCTTTCAGCATTTAACCGTTACCTCCTTTTATGTCTCAATACCCCGCTTTTTTACTGCTGATACAATCAATGTCAATCCTGACCACCAGCACTGTCGCCAATCTCGACGGGGGAAACCGGAACTTGGCCGGGGAGTAATGCTTCATTATCACGTTTAACCGTGTATTTTTCCAGTATCGCTTTCCAGAAGTTGAGCTTACCCGGTTCCAATGACACCCCGGTACTTTGTTCCCCAGTCACAGGCGTTATCCGGCAAATGTCCGTTTCGGCTATCACCTGTTCTATTTCCCTGATATCGGTAATTTCTCTTTCTTGTTTCCGCACCGCTTTCCTTAAAACGATAATACTGCCATCAGCCAAGAAATGTCAGGTCGAAAAGCGTTCCAACCTATCTCCGGGCCGCTAGCGTATATAAATAGCCCTGATTTCACTTAGGTCATTTCCCCGGGGCTGGTAATCTTTCCGGTGACGGCACTGGCCGCCGCCACCGCCGGGCCGGACAGGTAAAGTTCCGATTTAGGGCTGCCCATCCGGCTGATAAAGTTCCGATTGGTTGTCGAAATGCAGCGCTCGCCTGCAGCCAGGATGCCCATATGAAGTCCAGCACAGGGGCCACAGGTGGGAGTGCTGACCGCCGCGCCGGCCCTGACAAATGTTTCGATAAGTCCTTCGGTAAGAGCATCGAGGTAAATCTGCTGCGTACCCGGGAAAACAAGGCAGCGGACATTCGGGTTTACTTTTCTCCCTTTCAGGATACCGGCCGCCACCCGTAAATCCTCCAGTCGACCGTTAGTACAACTGCCGATTACCGCCTGGTCAATTTTCACCGTCCCGACTTTGCTGATAGGAGTGGCGTTAGCCGGCGAGCCGGGCAGAGAAACCTGGGGTTCCATTTCCGAGACATCAAACTCGATAACCCGTGAATACTCGGCGTCCGCATCCGGCTCGTACTCGTTGAAGGCATGTCTGGCCCTATTCTTTAAGTAGGCCCGAGTCGTCTCATCAACCCGGAAAATACCGGCTTTACCACCCGCTTCAATCGCCATGTTAGCCATGGTTAATCGCCCGTCTATTGACAGGTTATCAATCGCCTCACCGGTAAACTCCATGGCGGCATACAGGGCGCCGTCCACACCGATATTACCAATGGTAAACAGGATTAAATCTTTGCCGCCTACCCACTGCCCAAGGCGGCCGTGATAGACCAGCTTTATGGTCGGCGGCACCTTAATCCAGGTATCGCCGGTGGCCATGGCGGCGGCAATGTCAGTCGACCCCATCCCGGTAGCAAAGGCGCCCAGAGCTCCATAAGTGCAGGTGTGTGAATCTCCGCCAATGATGACTTCTCCGGGAAGCGCCAGGCCTTGCTCAGGTAAGAGCGCGTGCTCGATACCACACATCTGGCCTACTTCGAAATATACCGTGCCCTGCTCATGCGCGAACTCGCGCATCATCTTGGCATTTTCCGCCGAGATGATGTCTTTGTTAGGGGTAAAGTGGTCAGGCACCAGCACTATTTTCGCCGGGTCGAATACTTTACTGACACCGATTCGGCGGAACTCCCGAATAGCAATCGGAGCGGTGACGTCATTAGCCATCACGATGTCCACCCGGGCAGTGATGAACTCTCCCGGACTTACTTTTTCTTTGCCGCAGTGGGCAGCCAGTATTTTTTCAACTAATGTCATCATGGGACCCTTTCTCTTCGAGTAATTTCAACTTTGAGGCCAGCTATTTACTTATCGAATGCGGTATGAGCAAAACTGCTAATATTATGGCCGTGGCCACCGCCGACACAGATGAGGGTATTTGTTCTTAAGCCAGCCTGTTTACCTGCCTTTTCTCTCTGATAACCAATGACCGCCCCCAGCACTGCGGACAGGAGAAGGCGTAGAATCATATCCAGTTCAGCTACCATCTCCCCACTCGCTGATATTTCTGTTATTTGTTTATCGACAACCGGTTAAGGGCATTAATGTAAGCTTTGGCGCTGGCGACAATGATATCGGTATCTGCCCCCCTGCCGGTATAGGTCGTACCGTCACTTTCTATTCTGACCACCACCTCACCGATGGCGTCAATACCTTCGGTAATCGATTTCACGGTGAACTCAATAAGCGTATTGGGAACGCCGATTATTTTATCGATAGCCTTAAAAACGGCGTCGACCGGCCCGGTTCCTATCGCCGCTTCTGCCTGGGTCTGGCCATCAGGGGTAGTCAGTATTACCGAAGCGGTGGGAATACCCCTATCGCCACAGGAAACCTGGATGCGGTCAAGGTGATAAACCTCTGAAGTGGACCGTTGTTCCTCAGCCACCAGAGATTCGATATCACGGTCAGTAATATTCTTTTTCTTGTCGGCCAGTTCTTTGAAAGACAGAAACACGCGATGAAAGTCGTCGTCACCCAGATTGTAGCCCAATTCCGCCAGTCTCTCCTTGAAAGCATGACGACCGCTCAGTTTACCGAGCACAAGACTGCTGGACGGCACGCCAACTGTCCTGGGGTCGATTATCTCATAGGTTATAGGCATCTTGATGATGCCATCCTGATGTAACCCGGACTCATGGCGAAAAGCGTTAGCGCCGACAATAGCTTTATTAGATTGAACCGAAAAACCGGTTAACTCGCTGACCAGCCGGCTAGTCTTATAGATTTGCCGGGTATCAATGCCAGTGGTGAGATTAAAAAAGTCACTGCGGGTTTTAATGGCCATGACAATTTCTTCAAGCGAGGCATTTCCCGCCCGCTCCCCGATACCGTTAATGGTACATTCTACCTGTCTGACTCCCCGCCTAACCACTTCCAGCGTGTTGGCGACGGCCAGACCCAGGTCATTATGGCAATGAACGCTGACCACAGCCTGACCGATATTGGGCACATTGCGGAAAACGCCGTCAATAATGCTGCCGAACTCATCAGGAATGGAATAGCCCACCGTATCCGGAATATTGACGGTAGTAGCCCCCGCGTCAATAACCGCTTCCAGGATTTGATAGAGGTACGCGGGTTCGGTCCGACTGGCATCCATCGGCGAAAACTCCACGTCATCGACATATTTTTTCGCCCGAGCTACGGCGCTGCATGACATTTCTAGAATCTGCTCACGGTTCTTTTTCAGCTGGTGGACAAGGTGTATTTCGGAAGATGACAGAACAATATGGATTCGGGGATACTCAGCTTTTTTCACCGCCTCCCAGCTCAAGTCAATTGCCTCAAGTTTGGCATGAGTCAGGATACAAACTACGAGATGGCGAATTTCCTTCGCAATCAACTCTACCGCTTGATAATCACCGGGTGAGCTAGAGGGGAAACCAGCTTCAAGAATATCGACGCCAAGCCTTTCCAGCTGCCTGGCTATCTCCAGTTTTTCCTGGAGGTTAAGGCTTCCTCCAGCGGCTTGCTCACCATCCCGCAAAGTGGTATCAAAGATAATTACTTTATCCATTTCCCCTCTGCTTTTAACGGAAATAACGGTTCTAACGAATCTATTTTTGATCCTGAAGCCAGGGCATCATTTTTCTGAGTTCTTTACCGACTATCTCAATTGGATGTTCCAGTTCCCGGCGTCTCAGAGCATTGTAAACCGGACGTCCGGCCTTATTCTCCAGAATCCATTCCCGGGCGAAGGTACCATCTTGAATTTCGGTCAGTATCTCCCGCATGTTTTCCTTTACCCTATCGTCGATAACCCGGGGACCACGGGTATAATCGCCGTATTTGGCGGTGTAGCTAACCGAGTCACGCATGAAGGTCAAACCGCCTTTATAGATGAGGTCGACGATTAGTTTAAGCTCATGCAGCGTTTCAAAGTACGCCGACTCCGGCTGGTATCCGGCTTCGACCAGTATCTCAAAAGTAGCCTTCACCAGAGAAGACACGCCACCGCAGAGTATTGCCTGTTCTCCAAAGAGGTCGGTTTCCGTCTCCTCAGCAAAGGTGGTTTCCAAAACTCCCGCCCGAAGGCAGCCGATTCCCCTGGCATAAGCCAGTGCCTTTACTTTCGCCTCTCCCGAAGCATCCTGATGCACCGCAATCAGGGCCGGTACGCCGATGTCCTGAGTAAAATACTCGCGGACTTTGTTACCCGGGCTCTTGGGGGCGATCATGGTAACGTCTACATCAGGCGGAGGGAATATCTGTCCGTAATGAATGTTGAACCCGTGGGAGAACATGAGCATGTTGCCTTTTGACAATCCCGGTGCTATTGAATTGAGGTAAATTTCCTGCTGGACTTCATCCGGAGCCAGCACCATGATGATATCGGCCGTTTTAGCCGCTTCAGCGACGCTGGTTACCTTGACGCCGTCAGACTCCGCCCGGCTTATGCTCTTACTCCCCTCGTACAAGCCAACGACCACCTGGTGACCGCTGTCTTTGAGGTTCAACGCCTGAGCACGTCCCTGGCTGCCATAACCGATAATCGCGATTATTTTTCCGTCTAACAGTTTGGCATCTGCGTCTTTTTCATAATAAATTGTGGCCATAACATACTCTCCTTATTTTATCCTTGTATTCCCTGATATTTAGGCGTGAAATTTTAAAAATGGTTCTTTAGAAGTCCGCTTTATTTAGACACTCACTTTATCAAACCACCAAGCATCTTTTGCCTATTTTAATATCTTATACCTGTTTTCCTTTCCTTCCGGTAGGATCTCAGGGTGAATCCCTGCCGGGACGTGGTTGCCCGCGTAGCATGGCAATACGTCCGGTCCGGGCTATTTCCCGGATACCAAAATTACGGAGTAATTTTAATAATGAATCCACTTTTTCTTCGTCACCGGTGATTTCAATGGTCAACGAGTCCGGGGCAACATCAACGATTTTTGCCCGAAATATATCAACTATCTCGATAATCTCACTCCTGGTCGTCGAGGTGGCTTTCACCTTTATCAATGCCAGTTCTCGAGCGGTTATATTATCACCGGTCACGTCAACCACTTTGACGACATCAACGACTTTGCTCAGTTGTTTCCTGACCTGCTCGAGCAGATTGTCCGTGCCATTGACGACGATAGTCATGCGTGACAGGTCGGGTATTTCACTGTGCCCGACGGCGATACTCTCGATGTTATAACCGCGCCGCCGGAAAAGGCTTGCCATCCGGGTCAATACCCCGGGCTTATTCCCTACCAGGGCAACTATGGTGTGTCTCGTCTTAATCATTGCTTAATTTCTTCCGATTTGTAAAATCATTACTGAACCGTCCCTAAACCTCGTCTCGGGTGGAAATATCAGATACCTTGACCACGTCTACGATTTTTTCCAGTTGTTTTCTCACCGGCCCCACCATACTGGCCGAACCGGCGACAACGATGGCAACGCGCGTCAATCCGGGACGCTCACTGTCTTCCGTTTCAATGGTTTCAAGTACGTTTACGCTTTGTATATTGAAACCACGCCTTCGGAAAACGCTTGCCATTCTATTCAGCACACCGGGCTTATCTTCCACTAGTGCCAGCAGAATATGTTTGGTTGCTGCCATTATAACACCTGCTACTGCGTTAAATGTTGCTCACCGGTAGCTTGTTAGAATCAGTAATCGCTTTTGCCTTTTTCCGCGGCTGCTCAAGCAGCTCTGCCAGGCCGGCCCCGGGAGGCACCATCGGGTAAACGTTTTCCTCCGGCTCCACCATGAAATCGATCAGGAAAGGACCCTGGTGGTCCATCGCCTGCTTGATAGCCGGAATCACATCTTTTTTATTGGTGATTTTCAAGCCAGGGATACAATACCCCTCCGCAATTTTAACAAAGTCAGGACAGGATATCGGTGTCGCCACATAATGTCGTTTATAAAACAGCTCCTGCCACTGCCGGACCATTCCCAGATACCCGTTGTTTAATATCGCTATTTTAACGGCCGCGTTTTCCTGTACGATGGTAGCCAGTTCCTGAATGGTCATCTGAAAACCGCCATCGCCATCGATACACCAGACGGTAGTGTCCGGTTGCCCTATTTTAGCCCCCATGGCGGCGGGTAAACCAAAGCCCATTGCGCCCAGACCACCGGATGATATAAAAGAATTAGGCTTATCATAGTAGAAATGTTGCGCCGCCCACATCTGGTGCTGGCCGACCCCGGTGGCAATAATGGCATCGCCCTGGGTTGCCTCGTATATCTGGCGGACGACATACTGGGGTAAGAGTCCGTCACTGTCCCTGATTTCCAAAGATGGGTGCTCTTTTCGCCAACTCTCAAGCTGCTCTATCCATTTAAGGCGCTGGGTGGAGTTAATCAGTTTATTTAATTCTTGAAGGACCATCTTCACGTCGCCAACAATTGGCACGTCCACATGTACGTTCTTCCCGATTTCCGCCGGGTCAATGTCAATGTGAACAACGCGGGCATGGGGGGCAAAACCGCTTATCCGGCCGGTAAGCCGGTCGTCAAATCTCATGCCGACAGCAATAATCAGGTCGGCTTTATCAATGGCTAAGTTAGCGTAGGCCATGCCATGCATGCCCGCCATGCCATAACTTAAAACATGATGTTCCGGGAAACAGCCGATACCGAGCAAAGTGGTGACGACCGGCGTCTGGGTCGTCTCTGCCAGATATTTAAGCTCAGCACCCGCCTGAGCGATAATCGTACCTCTACCGGCGATAATAACCGGGCGCTCGGCTTCATTAATCAGCTTGGCCGCTTTTTTAATCTGAGCCGGATGTCCCTGCAAGATCGGTTTATAACCGGGCAAATCAACCTGGTCAGGGTAGCTAAATTCGGCGTGCTCCAGAAATATGTTCCGGGGGATATCAATCAGCACCGGCCCCGGACGACCCGTCCGGGCCAGATGAAAGGACTGTTTGATTATTCCGGCCAGGTGATTAACATCAAGCACCAGGTAATTATGCTTGGTGATAGGCAAGGTAATACCCGTAGTATCGGTTTCCTGAAAAGCATCTTTCCCAATGAAAGAACTGGCCACCTGCCCGGTGATGGCCACCATCGGGACCGAATCAAGAAAGGCGTTGGCAAGTCCGGTCACCAGATTGGTGGCACCCGGTCCGGAAGTGGCGAGACAAATGCCGACTTTGCCGGTGGCGCGGGCATAGCCGTCGGCCGCGTGGGCGGCGCCCTGTTCGTGACGCACCAGGACGTGGCGAAGCTGCGGATATTGCGGCAAAGTATCATACAGCGGAATTACCGAGCCGCCAGGGATACCAAAGATGACTTCCACGCCTTCTTCCACCATTCCCTGAAATAGTATCTGGGCACCGGTCAGCTTCATTGCAGGCCTCCTTTATTCGCTAAACACTGCCCCGGTACTGGCAGAAGTCACCTTCTCTGCGTAGTACTTGAGGTAGCCTTTTTTAACCTTCGGCTCAAAAGCGTCAAGCCCGGCCAGGCGATTGGCTATCTCTGCATCGGACAGTTCCACTTCAAGCTTGTAATTAGGAACATCAATGCTGATTATGTCACCTTCCTTTAAAGCCGCAATCGGTCCCCGGCTGGCCGCCTCCGGTGATACGTGTCCGATGGCAGCGCCGCGGGAGCCTCCGGAAAAACGCCCGTCAGTAATCAGGGCTACTTTATCATCAATCCCCATGCCGCTCAAGAGAGAGGTGGGAGTGAGCATTTCTCTCATCCCCGGACCGCCTTTAGGACCTTCATAACGGATAATAATTATATCTCCAAGGTTGATTTTATGGCTCATAATCGCCTG
>JACZSH010000153.1 GCA_022574315.1 Chloroflexota bacterium
ATGAGCATCTAGTCGATCAATGATTTTAGCTTGAGAAACTGGGGTAAAGTGCTCAATAACTTCCAAGCAGAGAACTACGTCAAATTGCTGAGCCAATGAAAAACTTTGAATATCATCTTGATAGAACTGGAATTTGGGGACATTCCGCAAAGCAAATTCGATATACTCTTTTCTGATATCAATCCCTACCCCGGTGCACGCTTTTTGAGAATACAGTAAAAGGGGGGCAATTCCACTACCACAACCGGCATCAAGGACAAAGCTTCCCTCAGGGATTAAAGAGATAATCTTATCGAATCTTTTCTTATGAATAATGTGTGCCAAGTGCCGACGGCTAAAATATGAATGGAAATGGTATTCTGGAGTTTGATTGACCGTTTTCATACCGCTCCCACGGATTTTATACTTAACCAGGTCCCTGGCTATTTTGAGTACGTCCAGAGGAGTCACTGACGACTTCCCTGAAGGGTTTCCGAGATATTCGACCCCAAGCTCGGTTATCCGGTAACCGGCTTTCTGCGCTTTTATCAGCAGCTCGGCGTCAATGAACATACTGTCGGCTTGCAACTGAACTTTGTCGAAGATGGATTTACGCATCATCTTGAACCCTATCTGGACATCGCGCACTTTAACGCCAAACAGAGTTCTCATCATAAGGTTAAATACTTTCGAGTAGACCCTGCGGACAGGGGTATCCTGCCGGTTTACCCGGTACCCGCAGATAAGGTCTGCCTCTTGGAGAAGAGGAAAGCCACGCTCAAACTCTGACATCCGGAAAGGATTATCCCCGTCCATGTAAAAAATGAATTCGCCCCGGGCGGCGCTAAAACCCTCTTTCAGGGCGCTCCCCAGCCCCTTTTTCGCCCCCTGGTGTACCACCTTGACCCGTTCATTTTCTTCCGCCAGGTTATCAACCACGGCGGCGCTGTTATCGGTACTGCCGCTCTCCACGATTATTATCTCGTAATCACCGGTCAGACGAGACAGCACCGCCAGGCCGTCCTTTACTGCCTCTGTAATACTGGCTGCTTCATTGTAAACGGGTATGACCAGGGATATGGTTTCTGAAGTTGGAGTTTCCACTCATTCCTTCCTGCCAGTTTTTGGTGAATTTTGGGACTTATTTTCTGATACGTATCTCCCCATCCAACCGTTCAACTTAATCTGAATCAGGCTCTTGAACATTATGACGGAATGCTTGAACAACTGAACTGTACCCGGCGCATCGATATAATCATAAGTAACTGGTATCTGGACTATATTTTCCCCATTTACCCAGGCGATGTAGAGAAACTCGACATCAAAGGCAAAGTTCATAATTCTCATCTTCCCCAAAACGGTTTTGGCAGTGTCAGTTTGAAAAGCTTTCATCCCGCATTGCGTGTCACGAATCCTCTTGACCAGTAATAATCTAACTAGCCAATTGAACACGCGACCGAACAGGTATCTCCGGTAGATATAGTGTAAAGCGATGGGTTTAACCCAAAAGATAGTGTTGGGGTCAGTCCGGTTCCCGATAACGATGTGCGCCCCGTTTTCCAGTTCATTTAAAAAGTTAGGCACCTGGTCTATCGGGTAGGCATAATCCGCATCCAGGAACACCACGTATTTCCCCCGGGCGTCCATGATACCCCGGCAAATGCTCGCCCCTTTCTGTCTGTTTATTTTGTTGGACAGCAGTCTAACGTGATTATCCGGTTGCTGAGACGTAAACTGCGTTATCTTTTCCACGGTACCATCAGTGCTGGCGTCATCGACCACAATCACCTCCCACGTATAGATCTGCCGGCTCAAGAAATCGGTGATGCTGGCCAGCGTTTGCCCGATTACCAACTCTTCATTATAGGCGGGGATAACCACCGTTAAGTACACTTCACTGGCCTTTGACATATCGCCTGATTTTCTCCACTACCTCTTTTAGATATAGTATTTATCCGACTGGAAAGCGCCCGGCGAGGATTCAATCCAGCTGATGGTACGCTTGAGGCCTTCGTCCAGGGAGACCTGCGTTTCCCAGCCGAGCAATTCCTTCGCCTTTCTGTTATCGGC
>JACZSH010000154.1 GCA_022574315.1 Chloroflexota bacterium
CGGTAGTTCGTCCGCTCGTCCTCGGGCAGCCGCTTGAAGCGGTCGATCACCGCCAGCATCTTGTCCTTGTCCTCCGGCAGCTTCCCCTCGACTTCCTGCAGCAGGTTGTTGATATGGTCGCTGACGAAGCTGGACTCGCACTCCAGACCCTCGATCATCAGCCGCAGCTCGTCGACCATCTCCTCGTCGTCCAAGAGTTCGAAGCTGCCGTCGACAATTCCCTCGTGCATCGGCAGCCCCGGCTGTACGCTCAGCGTGCGCAGCCGGATGTAGTCGGGGTTGATCGCGCTCAGCACCCGCGCTGTCTCGACGGCGTTCTCCCGCCACAGTCCCCGCCCCCCGAGTCCGACCAAATAGTACTCGGAGAGTTGAATCCCGGATTCGACCACCCGGCGCCCGCCGGTTATCTGCTCCGCGGTGAACTCGACGCCCAGGATTTGGGCTACTTTGCCGGTGGTGAGCCGTATCGGTTGGTGGTCTCGCCGACCCGGAAAAACGTCGACCATTCCTTGCGCCGCTTTGCCGCCGGTCACCTGTACCATCAGCTGGGTCGCCCGCCGGATGGCCGGTACCGTCAGCTCGGGACGTATCCCCCTCTCGAAGCGCAGGCAGGCCTCGCTCGGTAGTGCCAGCTTGCTCCCGGTGTGGTGGATGCTCACCGGGTTGAAGTTGGCCGCTTCCAGCAGTATCGAGGTCGACTCATCGGTCACTTCGCTGTTGGCGCCGCCCATGATGCCGGCAATGGCTACCGCCCGTGCTTCGTCGGCGATAACCAGCATATCGCCGGTCATCTTCCGCTCCACGCCGTCCAGCGAAATCAGCGCCTCGCCCTCCCGGGCGCGCCGGACGATTATTTTCTTGCCCCGTATTTTCTGGTAGTCGAAGGCGTGCAGTGGCTGCCCCAGCTCCAGCATGACGTAGTTGGTCACGTCGACGATGTTGTTTATCGGCCGCATGCCGCAGGCCAGCAGCCTCTGCTGCATCCAGGCTGGCGATTCGCCGATTTTTACCCCCGTGATTAAGGTGGCGCAGTATCTGGCGCACAGGTCGGGGTCGGCAATTTCCACCGAGATTTGCCCGTCGATGGCCGACTCTGTTTCCTCGTAGTTCACTTCGGGCGGGTGCAGGCTCTGGCCGGTCAGGGCGGCTACCTCGCGGGCGATGCCGATGACGCACAGGCAGTCGGGACGGTTGGGTGTCACGTCCAGGTCGAGCAGGGTATCGCCCAGGTAGTCGGCCAGTGGTGAGCCTACCGGTGCCTCCGGCGGCAGCACCAGGATGCCCTCGTGGCTGTCCGATATGCCCAGCTCTTTCTCCGAGCAGACCATACCGCTGGAAGCCACGCCGCGTATCGTGGCTGTTTTCAGCTCGGTCCGTTCGCCGCTGTGGCCGTCAATCAGTTTGGCGCCGACGAAGGCAAAAGCAATTTTATCGCCGACGCTGAGGTTGGGTGCTCCGCAGACCACGCTTACCTCTCCGGTGCCCGTGTCCACCGTCGGCAGGCTCAGCCGGTCGGCGTTGGGGTGCGGGTTGACCGCCGTTATCTGGCCGACGACGACGTTATCCCAGTCGCCGCCGGTCGTCGATACTTTCTCCGCTTCGGTGCCGGACATGGTCAGTTTTTCGGCCAGTTCCGTCGGCGTCAGCCTGAAATCGATAAATTCTTTCAACCAGCTTAGCGGGATTTTCATCTTCTCAACCCTGGAATTGCCTCAGAAACCTGAGGTCGTTGTTGTAAAATAACCGGATATCGTCGATTCCGTAGCGCAGCATGGGCAGGCGCTCGATGCCGATGCCGAAGGCAAAGCCGGTGTAGACTTCCGGGTCGATGCCTCCGTGTTCTAATACCTGCGGGTGGGTCATCCCCGCCCCCAGCACCTCTATCCAGCCGCTCTCACCGCAGAGACGGCAGCCCCCGCCGTTGCAGACCACGCATTCTATCGCCATCTCCACCCCCGGCTCGACGAAAGGAAAGTAGTCACAGCGGAAGCGCACCTTTCTCTCTTCCCCGAAGAAACGCCGGGCGAATTCGTAGAGTGTTCCCTTGA
>JACZSH010000155.1 GCA_022574315.1 Chloroflexota bacterium
AGATTCGGTGGTTTTTCAGTTGTGGCGTGGCCTCCCCATGAACCTGTATGAAACCGGGGAGATAGACGCGGCCGGTGTTTCCCTGCTTTATATCGATAAGGTCACCGATAAAGCCGGCCCCTTTTACCGGGAACTGCAGGTAGTGCCTGAGTTGAGCTTTAGCTACATCGGTTTTAATCACGCCCGTCCGCCTTTTGATGACGTTAATGTCCGGCGTGCCTTCAGCCAGGCTCTTGACAAAGAAAGGCTGGTGTCCCTGGTGTTCCGTGATATGATGCAGTCGGCGGATGGTATCCTGCCTCCCGGCATGCCTGGCTTTAATGAGAGCCTGTCCGGATTGAACTATGACATTGATAAAGCCCTCGAATCGATTGCCGCCTCGAAGTACGGCAGCGTGGAAAAGCTGCCGCCGATTACCATCACTACCTCCGGCTGGGGAGGGCTGATACCCAGCGGGCTTGAGGCCATTATCCAGGAGTGGCGGCAGAACCTCGGGGTGGAGGTACAGGTCCGGCAGCTTGAGCCGGAGCGGTTCCTGTACCACCTGAAGCAGGAGAAGGACGAGATGTTTTACTTGGGCTGGGTGGCAGACTATCCTCACCCGCAGAACTTTCTGGAAATCCTTTTCCGCACCGGCGTGGATAACAATGCCGGCGAGTACGGTAACCCGGCAGTAGACGCGCTGCTGGAGCAGGCCGGCCAGGAGCCGGACTACGCCCGGAGTCTGGCATTGTACCAGCAGGCCGAGCAAACACTGGTCGACGATGCCGCCTGTATCCCGCTCTGGTTCGGCAGAAATTATCTCCTGGTCAAGCCTTACGTCAGCGGGTATCGTTTAAATCCGATGGGGCTTGCCATGCTGGACCGGGTCTCCATCAACTCTGATTGAGCAGGGCACGCCTTTCCCGGGCGGTGAGTTCACGCAGGTTTCCCTCCGGCAGGTCGCCCAGTTTCAGGTTCCCCATCCGGGTCCGTTTCAGGGCGATGACGTGGTGTCCCAGGCTCTCCAGCATACGGCGGACCTGCCGTTTCCGGCCTTCGTGGATGGCGAGGCTGTAGTTGAAAGGTGGGCGAGAAGTTACCTTTTTTACCTTTGCCGGGTGGGTCATCCCGTCTTCCAGCCTGATGCCTGTTTCCAGCCGTCGTTTTGCTTCCGATTTCAGGTCATCCGCGATGTGCAGCAGGTACTCTTTTTCGATTTCGAACCTGGGATGAGTTAACTGGTAGGCAAGCTCACCGTCATTGGTCAGCAGCAGCAGGCCGGTACTGTCTTTGTCCAGCCGTCCTACCGGGTAAAGTCTCCGGCGGCGGTACTCCCCGGGGAGAAGGTCGATAACCGTCCGGCGTCCTCTCTCGTCACGGGCGGTGGATAATACCCCCGCCGGCTTGTGCAGCAGCAGGGTGACCACCGGCTCCGGGTTGAGGTTAATTTTCCGGCCGTCCACGACGACAAGGTCGGTTTCAATATTTACCGGATGGCGGAAGTCCTCCACCACCTGCCCGTTCACCAGAACCCGGTCGTGCTTGATGGCTTCGGCCATCCGCCGCCGGGAGCCGGTGCCGGCCCCGGTAAGAACTTTGAGTAATGATTCTGATTTCATAATTTTGTGTTACTAACTAGCTTTAAAATGGCGGAGGGGGTGGGATTCGAACCCACCGTCGGCTTGCACCGACCACGGTTTTCAACTCCGCTAAATAGTATACCATAGTGTGTTTTTACGTTCAAAACGGTGTTTTTGTGTCAACGCCCAATTCCCTATTTTGTGCGTAAAATACTATGTTGTTATGCCCTGTTTGTTTCAGTGCGTTAGCAAACGGTTAGCAAATACCCTATCTTGCACAGTTTCAGATTTACAGTTGTACCCAAAATTAATTTCATAACTTTTTTGCTTTGCGAAGTGTTATTATGTTTAGTTGTGCCATAGAATCAACCACCGTCTTATTTACTGATAAAAAAATACTCCTCCCCTACATTTAATACTCCATTACTACTCATTTGACTTCCGGCAACCTGATTGTCTAGTATTATGATACTTTATACAA
>JACZSH010000067.1 GCA_022574315.1 Chloroflexota bacterium
CAGTGGTGCTTTACCTATAAAGATGATAGCCAGTATCAATGCCAATAGCTGTCCAAGATTAGTGCTCAGTAACATATAAATCACATTGCGTAGCCGGTTAAAAATTGCCCTGCCTTCATCTACTGCTGCCACCACGGAGGCAAAGTTGTCATCAGCCAGTACCATATCAGAGGCTTCACGAGCTACATCCGTTCCGGTGATACCCATGGCGATACCAATATCGGCTGCTTTGAGTGCTGGAGCATCATTAACCCCATCCCCGGTCATAGCGACAACATGGCCATGACTCTTGAATGCGTTGACTATTCTTAATTTATGTAATGGCTCAGTCCGGGCAAAAATTGAAATAGTGTCTACTTGCTGTGATAATTCCTCATCACTCATCTCCTGAAGTTCAGCGCCGGTTACAGATCTACCCGTCGGCATATCCAGTTGATGAGCGATTGACTCAGCGGTAACCTTATTATCACCGGTAATCATCACTACTTTAATGCCAGCCTGCGCACATAATCTCACTGCCTCTTTAGCCTCCTCACGGGGTGGGTCGGCCATTCCCGCCAGACCGGCAAATACCAGTTTCCCCCGGATGTCCTGGTCCCGGAGCTCCTGAGTATCCGGCGGCAGGTCGACATAGGCCATCGCCATGACTCTCATCGCCTGCTCGGCCATGGCGGTGTTCGCCTGCAGGATAGCCGCGGTATCGGCCTCCGTTAAGGGCACTACCTTATCCCTTTTCAGGTGATACCGGCTCAGGGAAAGGAGTCTCTCCACGGCTCCCTTGACATAGACCACCCTGCCCCCGTCCCGCGGGTGAAGAGTGGCCATGTACTGCTTTTCGCTCTGGAAGGGAATCTCATCGAGGCGGGGAAACGTCTTTTCCATCTGCTCTTTGTTCATGCCCGCCTTGCCGGCGACCACCAGCAGAGCGCCCTCGGTCGGATCACCGAATATGTCACAGCATTCCTCGTTCTCACCGGTCAGCAGGGCGTCGTTGCAAAGAACGCCTATCCTGAGCAGCGTGGTTAATGCCGGCTCGTTTTCCGCCCTGACCACCTGCCCGTCGCGGCGGAACTCCCCTTTCGGCAGGTAGCCCTCGCCGGTCACTTCCAGCCACCGCCCGTCAATGTAAAGGCGCTGTACGGTCATCTCGTTCAGGGTTAATGTCCCGGTCTTGTCAGAGCAGATAACGGTGGCTGCCCCCAGGGTCTCCACCGCCACCAGCTTGCGGATTATGGCGTTGCGCCGTGCCATCAGCCTCATGCCAACTGCCAGCACCACGGTCACCACCGTCGGCAGTCCTTCCGGTATGGCGGAAACGGCGGCGGCGACGGCCAGTAAAAATATCTCCAGCCACCCCAGCCCCTTTACCACACCGAGTACCACCAGGAGAATACTGATGCCCAGGAAAAGAATGACGATATACCGGCTCAAGTTACCGATATCTTTCTGAAGAGGCGTCTTTTCCGGTTTTATCTCCTGGATGGCGGTCGCAATCTGGCCGATATCGGTCAGCATACCCGTCCGCACCACCATTGCGTTCGCCCGCCCGTAAGTGACGATGGTGCCCATGTGCACCATGTTCTTTCTCTCCGCCATGGGCGCTTCTTCGGGCATGATGCTGGTGCACTTATCCACCGGCATCGATTCGCCGGTCAGCATGGCTTCATTTACCTTTAGATTAGAAACCTCGACCAGCCGGGCGTCAGCCGGCACCCGGTCCCCCGTCTCCAGGAGCAAGACGTCTCCCGGGACCATCTCCCGGGCCGGAATCAGCTGAACTCTGCCTCCGCGTCTCACCCTCGCCCTGGGCGCCGCCATCTGGATAAGGGCTTCCATGGCTTTCTCTGCCCGCGTCTCCTGGATAAAGCCAATCACCGCGTTGAGTAACAGCACCCCCATGATGACGCCGGCATCTATGAAATGCCCCACGATAATCGAGATTCCCACGGCAGCCAGCAAGACGTATATCAGCGGGCTGAGGAACTGCCTGAGAAAGACGATTATGGCCGGTGTTTTTTTCTTACCGGTCAGTTCGTTGGGGCCGTATTGCACTAACCTGTCCCGGGCCCCGTCTTCGGTCAGGCCGGCCATGCCGGACTCAAGCGTCCGCAGGGATTCGGCGACACTGAAGCTGTGCCATCGTTGGCTCATACTGTTAATATATCACATCGAAAAGAGGCGCACACGGCATAGTAAGGCGGTTAGCGGCCGTTTGCTCACCCGGTCGGGTTTAAAGAAACGGCGGTCTCTTTTGACTCCCGGGCACAGAACCGGATAAGCTCGGCAAAATTGTTGATTCTGGTCAGGTTATTGGTCTCCAGGAAACCGTCATAGGTGAGGCTAATCCAGGGTTTCTGGTAAATGGTGCTGAACTTATCCGCCATCGCCGCCACGATGCCGCCGGGCATACAGCCGTGGGGCATCACCGATATCACGCCGGCGAACTCGCTTCTTTCCGACCATTCCACCCCGCTGCCGATACTGAGCACGGCTTCACTGCCGCACCGGGCGGAAAGATACCGGCCGGATTTCTCCAGCACCGCCGCCGTGGCCGGCTCTCTCCCGTTCAGCAATGCATGATAGCACCCGGCAATGCGGCGCTCATCACGCTCCTGGATGATTTTCTTGATAGAGCTGGACACCATTTTTTTCAGTTTGCGGTCTCTAACGGCGTCCTCAACATTCCGGTACGAGGTGTATTTAATCCATTCGCCCATCGGAGAAACAATCACCTCGAGACCGGCGTCTTCACAGACCCGCACCAGGTCGTTGTTACTGAACCGATTAGAACGTAAATAGATTTCGCCGTTGATGCCCACCAGCGGTCTCTGGGGCAGGTCAGGGTCAATCAGCGACTTGAACTCGGCCGTTGCCTGCCGCAGGATATCATCGTAGTCGGTTTTCCGGCGAATGCGGTCAGCAATTTTAATCAGATATTCGTCAAAAAGCCGGTCTGCCTCTCCCTTTTCTTTTTCATAGGGACGGGCGCGCCAGAGCAGCCGTTCCAGCCCGTCCACCGCCACGATTCCGTTCCAGGCCATACGCTCGAACTCGCGTCCCAGATTCAAGTCACGATAGGCGTTGTTCGATACCGAGGTCCTTATCGGCAGGTCAAAGCCTATCTCCTTAAGTACCCGGTGCTGCTCGACCGAGTACTTGCCGAGCCGGCAGGGGCCGTACGAGCCGCTCATAAATCCCTCGACATTTTTCAGGTCGCTGCCGTCTTCATAGTAATAACGCATAAAGTCGCCCAGCGTCACCCGGTAGGGCAGGCATTCTGTGCCTGAGGTCACCTGGTTGCTGAAAAGGAGGTTTCGCTCATCCGGCTCGGGCAGTACCCGTACCCTGGCCCCGGCCGCCTCCATGGCGGCGCCGATGACGTCAGCGTGGGACGCCATCCGGGGTATGAGCAGGGTCTTTTTCGAGTTTATGATCGGAGACGCCCCGCGGTAAATATCTTTGCTCACGGTTTCGGTCTGTCTGGTGTGGCGGGCAAAGCCCTTGATGGTATCGACAAAAGCCTCCAGGCGGGTGACCAGTCCCGCTTCGGCGGCGTGCTCATCGATTTCCATCTGTCCGGCGGGTTTACCGCCCATGATGTCTTCCACCATTCTGAGCATGAACGAGTTGGGTCCGCAACCGAAAGTAGTCAAGGCCAGCCCGTAAAGCTGCGGGTCGGCCTCGATTATGGCTGAAGCGGCAATGAACTTGCTCTCATACAGCCAGTACGGACGGTCCGAATACTGCTTGGGGTCTATCGAAGAAAGGGGCAGGAAATCCAGCGGTATCGGCACCACCCCGAGCTGTGCCAGCTTCTCGGTGATACCGAGGTTTGCCCCGGAATCCTGCGACATGTAAGAACGCGAGAGGACGACCACGCCCAGCTTATCGCCTTCATGCAGTTGCTTTAATACCCGGTTACCCAGCGCCATCCGGCTGTTTTCAAACTGCTGCTGCGCCCTGATGCCCGCCCGGGCGGCTTCTTTACCCCGTTTGCGCCCGAATCCCATCTTCACGGCGGCGTCCGCCAGGCTGTTTAGCACCTCGGCATTGCCCCGGCTGAAGTCAATTATGGGTATCAGCATTCGTTCACCGAGGTCGAAAGCCTGGCTTATGATAAACGGGGATGCCTGAATAAGAGGACAGGCGTACTTCTGGTTTTCATCCCCCTCTTTTTCCCCCAGCCGGATGGCGCAGGGATAGAGAATGAAATCAGAGTTTTTCAGCGCCGCTACGTGGCCGTGAAGCAGCTTGAGCGGGAAACAACTGTCGGTATAGCTCAGTTCCACGGCCTGCTCCATAATATCCCGGGTGGTCTTACTGGAGAGAACCACCTTGACGCCGAGCTCGTTAAGAAAACCGATAAGCAGGGGCGCGTAATCATAGACCAGGAGCGCCCTCGGAATGCCCACAGAAAGCCCGCTGCCGGAGTCTGCCCGGTATTCCTTGAAGAGCAGTTTCTCCCGCTCGTCAAAGAAGGTTGCCACCCTCGCCTGGCTGAGAGCACTGTCGTAGCGATCGCAACGGCTGCCGTAGTAAGTATATTTCTGGTCGGTCATCCGCATCCGGGTGATGGTACAGTTATTATCGCAGGACTTGCAGAGAAAGGTGGAGAGGACGCATTCGCTATCCACCGTCGTCTGAAATCCCTTGAATTTTGATTCTCGTCCGGCGGTTTCCTCCCGGGCGAGGAGGGCGGCGCCCATGGCACCGCTGACTTCCCGGTGCTCAGCGACGGTCAGCGTCTTCCCTTTCAATTGCTGTTGAAAAGCGGAGACCACCGCCTGATTATAGAAGACGGCCCCGGTGAGGATAATCTTGTCCCCCAGTTTCCGGTGACCCACCACCTTGGAGAGGTAATTCTTGGCGACCGAGTTTGCCAGGCTGGCGGTGATTACCTCCAGCGACACGCCTTCCTGCTGGGCGGAAGGAACTGCCTGCCCCATAAAGGCGGCGCACCTTGTCCCCAGGTCGATGGTGCAGGGCGCTTCAAAGGCCAGTTCGGCAAACTCCCCGCTTTTCAGGGAGACACCGAGCGTATCCGCCAGCTCATCAATGAAACTTCCCGTCCCGGCGGCACACGCCTTGTTCATCTGGTAGTCAACGACCACGCCGTTTCGCTTGATGACCAGCTTGGAGTCCTGGCCACCGATTTCGATAATGTCCGCTTCGGGGTCTATTTCTTCGGCGGCCCGGGTCTGGGCGGTTATTTCGTTTTTCACCAGGTCAGCCCCGATAAAGCCGCCCACCAGGTAACGCCCGGAGCCGGTAACGCCGGCGCCGAGTATCTTCACCTTGCCGGCGCCGTTACGGAGCAGGTTACGGAAAACATCCTTGACCGCATCAATCGGCCGGCCGGCCGTCATCAGGTAGCTTTTAGCCAGAATCCTGGCGCCGGTCTCGTCAAGTATTACCGCCTTGGTGCTGGTAGACCCCACATCCACCCCCAGGTAGCCGGCGCAGGCTTCTTCAATGCGCTGCTCCGCCCCGTTTCCGGGCAGAGAAACCGGTCCCAGCCTGGGCATTTCAAAATAGCTCTGCCGGTTACCGTCTTCGGCCAGCCTGGCTACCCGCGAGTTCTTCCCCCGCGCCAGTAAGGCCGAACCGATAGCCTCCATGTGGAGGAAGTTTTCCGGGACGGTTACCGGTACTTTATGCTCGTTACGGGCTGAGATGGCTTCGCCAAGCGCTTTAAAGATGGCGCCGTTAGCCGCCACGCCGCCGACCAGGTAGACCGGCTCCTCGAAAATACCTTTCCGGAGTGACATGACCATCCGGGCGACACTCTCACAGAGGGCATAGAGCATTGCCTCCCGGGAGACACCTTTCTGCTGAAGGTGAATCAGGTCGCTCTTGGCGAAGACGCTGCAGCGGGCGGCTATCCGGGGCGGTCTGCCCTCACACTTCAAAGCCAGGCTGGCAAAATCTTCCAGGCTGATGCCGAGTCGGTACGCCTGCTGCTCAAGAAACCTTCCCGTGCCGGCGGCGCAAAGCGGATTGGTGACCACTTTCCACGGTTTTTTCAGTCCGTCTTCCAGCCCGATAACCAGGGAGCTCTGCCCGCCAATCTGAATTATTGTCTTGACATCAGGATGAAAGTGGAGCAGGCCGGAAGCCACCGCCAGCGAACTGCTGTAGTCCGCCCAGTTTAACTCTTCCGGAATAACCCCTTTGCCGGAACCGGAGACGGCGGCACCGGTAATATCGCCGACGTCAAACTTTGCCTCCAGCCGGGCAATCAGCGAGTTTACCGCCAGCCTGGGATTGCTGGTTATTTTTTCGGCATCAAGGTGAGCGATGCTGCCACTTTCCGTAACCAGTGAAAGCTTGGCGTTGATTGAACCGACATCCAGGCCTAGAGAATAGCTCATATCTAGCAAGTTTAACAGAACTGAGTCATCTTGGGAAGGGAGAGGTTAATCGCCGGGCTAGTAACCGAGCCAGCCTTTGCCTTGCCGCAGGCCGCGCAGGTAAGCCACCTGGCCAACGTGCTGCAGGTTATCGCTCATCACGCTGACCAGCCGCACCCCTACCGTCGGCAGCGGCTGGAACCACGGCTCATCCAGCTCCCGGTCGAGGTCGCCTTCCGACAACGTGCTGATATACTGCCTTGCCCGTGCCAGCACGGCGCGGTGGTAATCGACCAGGACTTCCGCAGGCGGCGATTTGAAGGCGGCCACATCCCCGGAACTGTGCCCCCACCCAACGTCAGCCGGAGTGGCTGTCCGGTTGAAGCGGGCATGCCACGCCTCGCTTATCCACAGCTGTTCCTCTCCCATCAGGTCCGCAATGTGGTCATCCTGTACCCGGGTCAGGTGCCACGCCAGCCAGCCTATACTGTTACAGTCAGGATTCGGCTGCCAGTCCAGGTCACTCTCCGTCAATCCGTTCAGGGTTTCCTCCATCACTTCCCGCACGCGCCCGTAGCCATCTGTCAGTATCTGTCGATAATCCATGGTCACCCCCATTCCGATACCCTCGGAAACCGCCCTTCCACCCGGCCCGCGGCCGGCTATTTGTCTGCCACCGGCACGTACAGAGAGGCGGACACGGGGTAGATTACTTCCAGGTATATCGTGGCGTCTACCGACGACTCTTCATCACCCGCCGGGTTACGGAAGGTCAGGGTATAGGTATCTCCCGCCGCTTCACTGGCCACAAACGAAAACCGGTCCGAATCAGGCTTTTCATCGTCCTTGCCCGACCTGACCGGGGACCGGTAGACCAGCTCTTTAGCGGTAATAATAAAATCAATGTCCCCGCCCTTTTCCAGATAATAGTAGCCGTCCACTTCGTCTTCATCGGAGAGCTTCATCAGTATCGCCATTTCGTCGCCGGGAGCCAACCTGAAGCTTATCTGCTTCATTTCCCACCCCGAGCCGAGCTCCAGCGCTTTGATTATCTTGAGGTTTGCCGAAGACGACTGCGTCGTGCCCTGAGTCAGGCTCGACAGCTCTTCGCAACCGGTCACCGATAATAGCGACAGCACCATCAGGACGATGACAATTTTCCTGGCCATTTTCAAGACCTCACTGCTTTTCGACCAGCTGACCCGCTTTTGCCTTGGCGATAAGCTCGTCTTCCCGCCGCACGTCTTCCATGGTCCTCGCCATTACTTCCGGCGGCGGTGTTTCCAGACCATGTTTCCATTTCAGGAAGCGCAGCCCGGTAATGGGGTACAGGGCGGCCACCAGTATGTCCCCGATATCGTCCGTAAAATCTTTCACCGCCTCTCTGGCGATGTCCAGTTCCGGTTCCAGTAAATCGGCCGGGCGGCAGGTCACCGGAGTCTGCCCCCGCTTGTAACGCTTGAGTACCATGGCCTGTATCTCGGGATCAATCGGCATCGGCGGCTTACCATACAGTCCGTAGCAGTAGTCCATCACCTGGGTCGATACCAGCTTGTACCTGCCCAAGAGCACGTTCTGGACCGCCTGTACCCCCACTATCTGGCTGGTCGGGGTGACCAGCGGCGGGTAACCAAGCTCCTTTCTCACCCGAGCCACTTCTTCGTATACCTCGGGGAGCCGGTGC
>JACZSH010000006.1 GCA_022574315.1 Chloroflexota bacterium
AATACCTACTTTGAACTGTGGAACCCGATGCACTGGGATGAGGAGAAGGAAACCAGCCAGGAGCAGGCATGGCAGATTATCGAAAGCTTAGAGAGACATTGATGGATATGGCGATGTCGACATCAACGCATATCCCCGTGTTACTTGAAGAGACCCTAGAGGCGCTGGCAGTTCAGCCGGGGGGTCGTTACATTGATGGCACGGTTGGGGGTGGTGGGCATGCCGCGGCTATTTTAGAACGGAGTTCACCGGGCGGGCAGCTGCTGGGTATTGACGCTGACCCGGAAGCGGTAAAAGTAGCCAGAGCCCGGTTGGCAGCTTATCGTGGCTCAGTTCTTTTGGTAAACGAAAATCTGGTTAATCTGAAGGCTATTGGTATCAAGTATGACTTCATGCCGGTGCACGGTATCTTGTTTGACCTGGGGTTATCTTCTCTTCAGCTCGATAGCCGCCGGGGTTTCAGCTTCCAGCATGATGCCCCTTTGGACATGCGTTTCAGTCCCACCCAGGAAATTACGGCCGCGGACATAGTCAATACGCTGTCTGAGGCGGAGCTGGCACGCTATATCAGGACTTATGGGGAAGAGGGTTACAGTCACCTGATAGCCCGGAACATCGTGAAGGAACGTCCGATCAATTCTACTCTTCATTTGGTTCGCACCATCGAACGGGCGCTTGGCGGCAGGCGGGGCAAAATTCATCCCGCTACCAAGACATTTCAGGCGCTGCGTATTGCGGTCAACCGGGAACTGGAGAACCTTGAGGCTGTCTTACGTCAGGCGGTCAAGCTTCTTGGCTTTGAAGGTCGGTTAGTCGTGATTACTTATCACTCTCTTGAGGACCGTATCGTGAAGCAATTTATGCGGCGGGAAGCGAGGGACTGTATTTGTCCTCCGAGCGCGCCGACCTGTGTTTGTGGCCATAAAGCGCGCCTCAGATTAATTAATAAAAAAGTTATGGTGCCTTCTGCTACGGAAATACAGGAAAATCCGCGTAGTCGCAGCGCCAAACTGAGGGCGGTCGAACGTTTGATTACTCAAGATGATTATCACGGAAATTCTGAAATGGAAAATATACTGGTTGAAGCAGACTGTGGAACGTGGCGGAATCCGGCCGTTTTAAAAAAGCTGGAGATGATTTTTAGTATGTCTTAATCCAGCCGAAAACTGTTAAGGTTTATGTCTGGCTCCGAACGGAAAACGGTAAGTGGAATGGAGGTTTAGTCTAATGAGGAAGTATACCGATGCTGTGGTGGATACCGGGGCGCTAAAGATAGGCTCGAAGGTAGATGAATTGCGATTAACCATGGTGGAGCATGTGATTGCTCATGCCGGTTATCCCGGTGGTGATGACGTGCGCAATATTCTGGCCGAGACCAAGGTTGGCTCCCGGCGAAAACTAGAGTTGATGCAAAAACTGACCGGTGTCTTTTCCGTGCTTTAATACAGGCCCGAATTCGTGGTTATGTAAAAAAAGGAGATTCTGGGAATGTAAAAATTAACAGAACTTAAAAGGTAATAATCTAGCAAAAGGAGGATTAGATGAAAAATCGGACAATAGCTTCAATTGATGTTGGCACTACCAAAGTCTGCACCACTATTGCGGATATTAATGAAAATGGTGACCTGCAGGTGGTCGGCGTCGGTATTACGCCGTCGAACGGACTGCACAAAGGTCTGGTGGTAAATATCAATGAAGCCAGAGAGTCAATTCGTGAGTCAGTAAGAAAAGCGGAGCAGGCGAGCAATTACAAACTGGAATCGGCCTATATTGGCGTTACCGGGAGGCACGTCACTTCATTGAATAACCGTGGCGTGGTTGCCATCACTCGCAACGACCGCGTCGTGCGCCCAGATGACCTGAAACGCGTTCTGGCCTCTGCCCAAAGCGTCAAAGTTTCCGACGATAGGAGGCTACTCCATGTGATTCCCCGGTCTTATGCCGTTGATGGCCAGACTGGAGTGAAGAACCCGGTCGGCATGCATGGCTTCAGACTTGACGTGGAGACACACGTTATTACCGCGTCCGTAACCTCTATTCAAAACCTGGTCAAATGTGTTCGCAGTATTGGTATTGACGTGGAAGACCTGGTCCTGGAACCTCTGGCCAGCAGCGAGGCAGTGCTGACCGAAGACGAGAAGCAGGTAGGCGTGATATTAGCTGATATCGGTGGCGGAACTACGGATGTGGCTGTGTTTAAAGAGGGGAGTATCTGGCATACGTCCATTTTACCGGTGGCCGGGTACCAGCTTACCCGAGACGTCTCCATCGGCTTGGGACTGCCTTTCGATGTCGCGGAAGAGATGAAGAAAAGGTACGGCAGCGTGATGCCCGTTTATGAGACTAAAACGGATAGCAATGCCGCGATATCACAGGATGGCCATGGCGTTTCCTACCGGGATCTGTGTGATATTATCCGGGCTCGTGTAGAGGAAATCATGAAGCTCATCATGTTGGAACTGCCAAACTCCGAATACGAAACACTGGTGCCAGCCGGCGTGGTATTTACCGGCGGAAGTTCCAATATCTCCGGCTTAGCCGCGCTGGGCCGCGATCTTCTGCAGCTCCCGGTCAGAGTCGGGACCCCAACCAGAATGTCTGGTATTACCGATATGCTCTGTGACCCGGCTTATGCCACCAGCGTTGGCCTCTTGCTCTGGGGAGCCAAGCATGGGGGCGGACAGAGCTGGCAGCCATGGGGACTTAGTTCGACTTTACGTCGCTTGGCTTTCCGGATAAGGAAATTATTCCGCTAAAAAACCAAAAATACTATGTGAGCAGTATAAAAAAGGAGGAGGAGATGGCAAAGACAAGTTTTGTTGTTAATCCGGCTAAAATTAAGGTAATCGGCTTGGGCGGTGGTGGCAGCAATGCCATAACCCGCATGGTCCGGGAAGATATCCAGGGCGTAGAATTCATCGCCATGAATACTGATGCCCAGGCTTTGGCCGTCACCGAGGCACCGATTCGTGTGCAACTGGGAGAGAAACTTACCCGGGGGCTGGGTGTTGGCGGTGACTCTAACCTCGGCCAAAGGGCGGCTGAAGAAAGCCGAGATGAACTCCTGGAAGTCATTTCCGGGGCAGACATGGTATTCATCACTGGCGGCATGGGTGGTGGTACCGGTACGGGTGCGGCATCCGTGGTTGCCGAAATCGCCAAGCAAAGCGGGGCTCTCACCATCGCCGTCGTCACTAAACCGTTTTCCTTTGAAGGAGCTCATCGTACTCAGGTAGCCAACGACGGAATCACGCGCCTGCTGGGCAAGGTTGATACTCTTATTATCATTCCAAATGACCGGTTGCTCAGCCTTTGTGACCAGAAGACAGGTGTGGATAGCGCCTTCAAACTGGCGGATGACGTGCTGAGGCACGGCGTTCAGGCGATTGCCGAAGTTATCGTTACCCCCGGACTGATTAACCTGGATTTCGCGGATGTCAAGTCAATAATGAAAGATGCCGGTCCGGCCTGGATGTCCATCGGCAGAGGCTCCGGGCAGAATCGAGCGATTGATGCCGCCAAGCAGGCACTGGCCAGCCCGTTGCTGGACGTTTCGATTAACGGGTCAAAAGCAGTCCTTTTCAACGTCGTCGGTGGTAGCAGTCTCACCTTGTTCGAGGTAAACGAAGCGGCGGATGTAATCAAAGAGGCAGTCGATCCGGAGGCTAACATCATTTTTGGTGTTGCTCAGGACCCGGAGATGAACAACGATGTCAGGATAACTTTAATTGCTACCGGTTTCATCTCCAAACTGGGACTGACCGGTTCACCCCAGGAAGATGAATTGACGCAAATGCTGAAAAATATGAAGAGTGAAGAAGAGCTGGATATTCCTTCATTCCTGCGTCGACCGGTTTTCAGCCATCGTCGACAGACAACAATACCGACTGGTAAACCTGTGCAGCCGTCCTTGATGACTCCGACCACACAAAGCTAAAGGTTAGTGAGAGGATTGTTTCTTTTCTGGCTTTAGTAAAAGACATCTTGAGAAAAAGGGGATAAGTCAGGTGTACGGGATGCGGGATAACGTAATAAAAGGTACAGCATGCTGTGAGAGACACTTGTATGGCCGCTAGCGCCGCCTTGAACAGGCAAAACGGGAAGAGACGAAATGGAGGCGGGCTGAAATTTGGGTTTTGCCCCTGCTGTGGTAAAAAAGGGCTTTACAAGGTCCCACGCAGCTATGAACACTGCCGGTGCTGTGGACTGCATCGGATAATATTACCCGGACAAGATTTCTGAGCTTTAGAATAATCCGAAAATAGCTTCTCCCACGGAGGTATTCGCCAGCCCGATAGGCCATGCTGGAGTCTTTTGTTGACAATACAGTCGCCAGTAGTTATCCTAATATTGTTGGCCTGGTTCGTTAAAAATGCGTGTTATTGCCGGTAAAGCGAAAGGACATCAAATAAAAGTACCGAAAGGTACTCCTACCCGTCCGGCTACAGATTTAGTGCGGGGAGCCATATTTTCAATATTGGAAAATATGACCGATGACTGGACGCAGGTACTTGATTTATTTTCCGGCAGTGGGGCTTTGGGTATTGAAGCGTTGAGCCGTGGTGCCGGCCGGGTTGATTTTGTAGAACGAGAAACACGTTGTTGTGCTATAATTAAGCAGAACTTAGAAAAAACGAAACTTATTGAGCAGGCTCATATTTATTGTTGCAGTGTTGCGAAAGCAATTTCTTTTCTCGATAAGGAGTATAACATTATACTGATGGACCCACCCTATTCCGATTCGTCTATTAGCAATATAGTAACACAACTGGCACCCTCAAAACTGGTCGGGGCAAACACGATAGTCGTCGTGACTCACTCGACTCACCTGTCTTTAAATACCGCTTATCACCCGCTTAAACTCTGCAAAGAGTATCGTCACGGGGATAGCTACGTGGCCATTTATACCAAAGGGGATTGATTATGACGATAGCCATTTACCCGGGCAGTTTTGACCCGATCACCAATGGTCATCTGGATATTGTCACCCGGGCGGCCAGGTTTTTTGACAGGATAGTGATAGGAATATACGAAAAGCCAAATAAACAAATGTTTTTCAACATCGAAGAAAGAGTGGAACTGGCCCGAATAGCCGTGGCTGGTATCCAGAATGTGGAAGTACAACCTTTCCGAGGACTGGTAGTAGATTTTGCCAAACAGATAAAAGCACCGGTGATGATACGCGGGCTCAGAATGAGTGCCGACTTTGAAAAAGAATTTGAAATGGCAATGATGAACCGCAAATTGTCCCATGAGTTGGATATGCTTTGCCTGATGGCAAGTCAGGAGTACCAGTTTCTCAGTTCCAGCCTGCTCAAGGAAGTAGCTCGTCTGGGAGGTGACATAAGGGACCTTGTTCCCGGTCATGTGGCAGAGGCTTTAAGAAAGAAGGTTCATGAAAAAATGTAGGTAGAGCCGTGTAGTTTTAAGGATTTTCAAGGAGAGAATAATTAGCCCCGTTATTCAGGAGGGAAATAAATGGCTTATAAGATTACGGAAGAGTGTATTAGTTGCGGTGCCTGTGAACCGGAGTGCCCCAACTTGGCTATTACGGAAGGGGAGACGATCTATGTCATAAACCCGGACAAGTGTACCGAGTGCGTTGGTTCTTTTGAATCTTCGCGCTGCGCGGAAGTTTGCCCGGTTGATGCATGCGTACTGGACCCGGACTATGAAGAAAGCCGCGAACAGTTGCTGGGAAAATGGCGCGGACTGCACCCTGGTGAAACTCCCTCGGTCAACTAGTACCAATTCAGGCTGAGGTTAAAAATATCTTATTCGGCAATGGTGGGAAGCGTGTTTCTGTTTGACTGTGGCCGTGCCGGCGCTGCTTTTGTTGAGTTCAGAAGACCCTGACCGGATAACTACTGGAAGAAAGAACGAATAGCGTTGAATTCTTCCGGTAGCAAAGCCAGTGCCAGGGGCAATCGGTCCAGTAGCAGGATGGCCAACTCCGATTCGGCAATGGGCGCCGATATTCCGAGGAATTTCACCCAAATGGACAGTAGCGCGCCGCCAAAGAAAGCCCCGAAGATAAAACCAGCGATAGCGCCGCCGAGGCGGTTGACCCAGCCCAGCATAACCAGTGAGGCTATCCACTTCAAGACCGAAGCCAATACTCCAGCGACTATCATTACCACGCCCAGGATGACGATAAAGGCGACGATACGAGCAATATTATCCTGGGGGAGAAAAGTCAGCTGTTCAGAGAGCGGGACGTATAAGCGTCCGGCTAAAAATATTCCGACGATAACCCCGGCCAAGGTAAAAACGGCTTTGATAAGACCGGTGCGCAGACCACTGAATGTAGCGGCACCGATGATGACCAGTATTAATATGTCTAGCCAGTTCACAGTTAACTTACCTCCCTCCATGTATTTTGGAGGTGTGTTACTCTTGACCCTGATTATACCATGTCCGGCTTACTCATAGCGCAGGGCGTCAATCGGATTCAGCCTGGCCGCTCTCATTGCCGGGTAGATGCCCGAGACCAGTCCGATAAAGACCGAAACCGAGACTGCCAGAATCACGATATCGGGCGATACCGTCGCCGCCAGCTTGAACCCTCCGATATCTAGCTGGGAGATTACGAATGTCACCAACCAGCCCCCGGCTATCCCGATACCGCCGCCAAGAAAGCTCAGCGTAGCTGCCTCAAGCAGGAACTGGAGCAGGATGTCCCGTCGCTTTGCCCCGACTGCTTTGCGGATACCAATCTCCCGGGTGCGTTCGGTCACCGAGACCAGCATGATGTTCATAATGCCGATACTGCCTACTAAAAGCGAGATACTGGCGATTGCTCCCAGGAATATGGAAAATACCCCGGTTACCTGCCCGACTATTTCCAGTATCTGCTCCGAGCTGACAACGGCGAAATCGTTCTTATCATCGCCCGTCAAGCGATGGCGTCTTCTCAGGATATCTTCAATTTCAGCGGATACGTCATCGGTAAACTCAATACTGGTCATCTGAACACTGATTGAAGCGACGGCATCTTCACCGGCGGCGGTCTGCTGCGGATATAGCCTGGCCTGGTAGGTAGTTATCGGCACAATGACTATATCGTCAAAACTAATCCCGAACATGGCTCCCCCTTTGGCTTCAAGGACGCCGATGACGGTGAAACGTTGTTTTTTCATCTTGATGTTTTGCCCAATCGGGTCATCCGAATCAAACAGGGCACTGGCAACGCCGCTACCCAGCACCACCACCATATCCCGTCCGGCGACGTTCCGGTCGGTGATGAACTGTCCGGCGGCGATAGTATAGTTCATTACCTGTAAGTACTCGGCGGTGGAACCGTGCAGCAGGCCTCCTTTGCTTTCACCGGCGGCGGTTGCGGTGATAAAGTTTTCGTTTATCGGGATAATAGCGTCCACCGAACGTAGCCGTTCCAGGGCCTTGGCGTCGGCCATCGTCAGCGTTGGTGGGGCGTAGACTGGCGATAGCGCAAATCCTCCCGATATCTCCGGTGAGCGGGGGATAACCGAAAGCACATTGGTGCCCAGTTCTTCATAAACCTCGGTAATACTGGCTTCGGCGCCTCGGCCGACTGACATCAGAGTTATTACCGCCCCGACACCGATAATCATCCCCAGCATGGTTAAAGATGAGCGCAGCTTATTGGCGAATATCGAGCGAATGGCAATCGTAAGCGACTCTATTAACTTCATGCCAGTACCTCTGGGTAGTCAGGAATGGCCGTAAAATGTCTAGTTAACCTTCTCATCACTGATAATCTTCCCGTCCATAAGGCGAATGATACGCTGGGTTTTGGCAGCTAGGTCAGGTTCGTGAGTCACCATGACCACCGTGATACCATCTCGATTAAGCTGTTTAAAGATGGCGATAATCTCACTGGTTGACGTACTATCCAGGTTACCGGTTGGCTCGTCGGCCAGGATGAGCGAAGGGTTATTCACCAGTGCCCGGGCGATAGCCACTCGCTGCTGCTCGCCGCCGGAGAGCTCGGTTGGCTTGTGTTTGGCGCGTGCCGTCAAGCCCACCCGTTCTAATGCCTCCATGGTGCGCTCGCGCTTATGGCTACCGCCGCTATAGATAAGGGGAAGCTCAACGTTGGCGGCAGCACTGGCGCGCGGCAGCAGGTTAAACGTCTGGAAGACAAAGCCAACTTTCTTGTTTCTGAGCTCGGCCAGCTGGTTGTCATTCAACCGGCTGATGTCAACACCTTCCAGTCGATAGCTGCCCAGGGTAGGTTTATCCAGGAAGCCGATGATATTCATCAGCGTCGACTTACCAGAACCGGAAGCACCGATAAGAGCCACCATTTCCCCGCTCCGGATGGTGAGGGTGATGCCGCGCAAGGCGGGAACTTCCACTTTCCCCATGCGGTAAATCTTGGTTATGTTGTCGAGTTCTATCATCTCAATTCCTCGGTAATCTCTATTCCGGTTAGGCTGTTGTCGTTGGGCGCATCAAACGGCTGGATTATCTCACGAAGCGTGTTTCGATGACCATTTCTCCTTCGGTGAGCCCACTGATTACCTCCGTATCGAAGCCGTCACTGACACCGAGAGTAACCGGGCGTTCCTGCGGCTCTTCATCTATTACTACATTAACGAAAGTGTTGCCTTCTTCGTCTTCGTTTATGGCGCGGTATGGTATCAGCAAAACGTCAGTACGTTTGTCGAGGACGATATCAGCGGAGGCACTCATGCCAATCCTTATGCCGGAATCTTCAGGGACGTTCAGGGTTACTTCGATGTCATAGAGCACGACGCCACCCACTTCCTTCGGCACTGGGAAAATGGCGCTGACCACGCCGGCGAACTCTGAGTCGGGTAGCGCATCCAGACTGATGATTACCTCCTGTCCTACTTTTACCATCGGAACATCGATTTCATCCAGTTCGATAATAAGCTCCATTCTACTCGGGTCCATCATATCGGCAATGGTCATGGCTGTAGTGATGGTATCACCTTGCTCGACGTTAACTGCCGTAATAACGCCGTCAAACGGGGCGGTGATGGTTGCCTTGGCGAGGTTCTTCTGAGCCTGGGTAAGAGATTGCCGTGCCAGAGCTACGGACTGTTTGGCCAGCTCTAAAGACTGCCGGGCTTGCCCCACCGAGTCTTTGGCGGCTTCAATCTGCAGTTCCTGGATAGCTATATCTTCTACCAGTTCGGCCACGTTTTTCCGGGCTTGAGCCTCAGCCATCTTCACCGCCTCTAATTGCAGCTTGGCGATGGCTACCTCTTCGGTGTCATAGGCATATATTTTGGCCTCTAATATTGCCTCAACGGCGGTTAATCTAGCCCGGGCATAGGTTACCGTTAACTCTGGTAGGCCTGAATCTAAAGCGTACTGTAAAAAAGCTTTGGCATTATCTACATCTCTCTGTGCCGTCTCAATGTCTGGCCAGGTATAGATGTCCTGAGTTTCACCTACGTGGTGTTCGGCGCTCCTCGTCGCTATCTGGGCATTAAATAATGTCAGTTCTAGAGCATCCTCCGTATCCCGGGTGTTTTTCAGAGTGTATTCAGCCGTTTTCTGGGCTAGCTGCGCTTGAACCAGGATTACCTCGGCGCCGGTCAAGGATACCTCGGCTTGTGTCAGAGCCACCTCGGCCTGTGTTTCGGCCAGTTCCAATGCGTCGGTTTCAAGCTTGGCTACCAATTCACCCCGGACAACGATGTCGCCCTTTGCAACGTTGATAACGGCTAAACGGCCACTGGTGCCAAAGGTTATTTTGGCTTCTTCGGAGGCTTCAATGTTACCACTGCCGCTGACGCTGATGTATAAGTCACTTCTTATCACCTTTACCTGTCTCTGGACTTCTTCCCCTTCACCCAGTGGATTACAGGCAGTGATGCCGATTAAAATTAAAACTAATACACCAAGCCCGATAATTCGCCATTTATTCATTGTAATGCCTCCGCAATGTAAAAAAACCATTCAAATACTTATTCTCGGCTGATCACCCGTTTCCTCGCGCTGTTGTGCCCACCGCTCGAGTAAGGTGGGAAATTCCCGTTCCAGGAAGTTATAGACGTTGCACATCTCTTCCAACCACTGGCGTGTCAGCGGGGGTTTATCGGCGAGTAGTCCCAGGGCCCGTTCGGCAAGCTGGCGGACCATTTTTATCTCATCTTCCAGACCACGCCTGATCATGTTTGGCCAGGCATCCGGACGGATGCGGAAGTAGTCCCGTCGGATACCGGGCAGGCTCATCCGCTCAATGAGACTAACTTGAATGAGGAAACGAGTCATCGAACTGATAGAGCCTTTACTGGCCTCAAGCCCTTTGACCAGTTGCTCCGAGGACTGATGCGGCGGGTCGGAAATAAGCAGCCAGCCCAGAATACGGCCTGCCATCCGCGGCAAGCCGGTCTGTGCCATAACGATACCGAATTCTTCTACGAACTCCCTTTCGGCAATCGGTTGCTGATCGCTCACTTTGTACCCACGCTATTATTTTAGTAGGTATAATATGTTTTGTCAATACTGAACATAATGAAATTTCAGGTATTTCTCATCTATTATGAGCGTGGAACCGGTACTGAAGTTGACCTGCGCCGTGTGGCGGCGACTGCTCAAAGCCGAGCTTATGTTTTGCGCTTATATGGGGGATGCCGTTGACCGTGGGCGCGCTGAGAGCCTACGTGCCCAGTTCTTTCGCCCGGTGAAAAGCCGCCGTGACTGCCTGCCTGACCAGGTTACTGAATTCACCTTTCTCGAATTGCCGCAGGGCGGCGGCGGTAGTGCCGCCCGGTGAGGTCACCATCCGGCGCAGTTCGGCCGGAGATTTGCCTGTTTTCTGGATAAGATGGCCGGACCCCAGCATTGTTTGCAGCACCAGCACCTCAGCCACTTCGGGCGGCAAACCGATATCTACGGCTGACTCAATCAGCGAATCAGCGAACAGGAAAAAATAAGCCGGGCCACTGCCGCTCACCGCGGTCGCCATGTCAAGATATTTCTCATCATCGAAGTAAATCTCTTTGCCCATGACGCCCAGTATCGAGCGTGCCCAGCTCTTTTGCCGGTCGGTTACTTCTGGGGTGGCTGTCCAGGCGCTCATACCTTCACCTATCTGGGCAGGGGTATTCGGCATGGCGCGGACGATGTGCCGGTGGTTGAGTCCTTGACATAAAGTATCGATTCTGGTTCCGGCGATGATGGATAATACCAGTTGATTGGGCTGAAGACAGCCGCTGAGGCCAGCCAGGACTTCGGCCGAGTTTTGCGGCTTAATTGCCAGGATTACGACGTCGCGTTTTGCTGACGCCAGCCGGTTATCGCTGGTTACGGCCACGCCATATTTTTGCTCAAGGTACTGCCGGCGGTTTTCACTGACATCACTCACGCAGACACCCCGGGGTTGGCTCAGTCCCTGGTCCAGGATAGCCGATAATATGGCCTCTCCCATTGCCCCGCCGCCGATAAAACCTGTTGTCAGAGTATCCGTCATCGCTTCGTTCACCGGACCACCAGATTGAACAGCTTGCCCGGGACGTATATTATCCTGGCGACCTTCCGGTTATTCAGGTAAGACTTTACGCGTTGCCTGGCCAGCACTAACTGCCTGGCTTCCGTTTCGCTGATAGCCGCCGGTACCGTAATGCGGTCGCGCAGCTTGCCGTTGACCTGAATTACCAGCGTAATCTCTTCATCTTTGGCCAGGGCTTCATCCCACACCGGCCAGCTCTGATTGTGTATGCTGTATTCAAGCCCGGTTTGCTGCCATAGTTCCTCGGTCAGATGCGGGGCAGTGGGCGCCAGGAGCCGCAGCAGGATATTGATTGATTCTTCCCATTGCGAGTAGCCGACAATTTGCGCTTCTTTGACCTTGGCCAGGTAATTGGTGAACTCCATGAGGGTGGCCAGCATGGTGTTGAAATGGAGTTTTTCCAGGTCACCGGAGACCCTCTTTATTGTTTGATGGGTAACCCGGGACAGCGCCCGTTTTGCTTTTTCAGCTGTATCCGGCTCGACAGGTTCCTTCCGGTGGTATTTTCCCAGTACCAGGCTCCATATCCGTTTATACCATCGGCTGATGCCGCTGATGTCGCTGTCATTCCATTCCCCGCCGTGTTCCCAGGGCGCGACGAACATCAGGTAGGCTCTTATCGTATCCGCACCCACGTCAGCAACATATTCGTCAGGTGTTACCACGTTGCCTCTGGACTTACTCATCTTCTGTTTCCCGGCGATAATAATGCCCTGGTTAAAAAGCCGGATAAACGGTTCGTCAAAATCAACCAGACCCATGTCGCGAATTGCTTTAACGAAGAAGCGAGAGTACAGGAGATGCATTACGGCATGTTCAGCACCACCGGTATACTGGTCTACCGGTAACCAGTATTTTAATTTAGCGGGATCAAAGGCGGCCGTGTCACAATGCGGGCTGGCGTAGCGTAAGAAATACCATGATGAGCACATGAAAGTGTCCATGGTATCCGTTTCCCGTTTTGCCGGGCTGGAGCAGAGGGGGCAGGTGGTGTTGACAAACTTTTCATTGTATTTCAGGGGTGACTCTCCGGTAGGCTTGAATTCGGCATCTTCTGGAAGCAGTACGGGCAGGTCTGCTTCTGGGACCGGAACTATGCCGCACTTCGGGCAATAAATAATCGGTATTGGCGCTCCCCAGTAACGCTGGCGAGAGATAAGCCAATCGCGGAGCCGGTAGGTTATGGCTCGCTTACCCCATCCTTTTGCCTCCAGAAGGTCACAAACGGCTTCCATCCCTTCCTTGTCGGAGAGCCCGTTGAATTGCGCCGAGTTCGCCATAACACCCGCCTGGATATAGGCTTCCTCCAGCTCCTCGCCGGTCCAGTCCGGTGGGGCAATCACCACTCTTATCGGGAGGTCGTATTTTTTAGCAAAGGCGAAATCACGTTCGTCATGGGCTGGAACTCCCATGACCGCCCCGGTTCCATAGCTGAAGAGGACGTAATCTGCTATCCAGATGGGGACCCGTTCCCCGTTAAGTCGGTTGGTTACGTACGACCCGATAAATATCCCGTCTTTCTCTTTTTCCGTTGACAGTCTCTCTACTTCACTGAGGCGTCGGGATCTGGCCACATAATCTTCAACTTCAGCTTTTCTATCCGGTGTCGTCAGTGCTGCCACCAGGGGGTGCTCCGGTGCCAGCACCATGAAAGTGACGCCAAAGGTAGTATCGGGGCGAGTGGTAAATACCCGTATCTCTTTTTCTTCAACATCGGGATGGTCCAGGGCGAACGATATTTCGGCACCCTGGCTTTTGCCTATCCAGTTCCGCTGCATTATTTTGATGCGTTCCGGCCATTCGATGTTATTAAACTCCAGGAGCTCATCGGCGTATTTGGTGATACGGAAAAACCACTGTTCCAGGTCCTTCCGGCTTACCGCCGCCCCGCAACGTTCACAGAATCCCCCGCTCACCACCTGTTCGTTAGCCAGCACCGTCTGGCAGCGGGGGCACCAGTTGACGGGAGCTTTACCCCGGTAAGCCAGGCCGGCCTCGTAGAGTTTTAAGAAAAACCACTCGGTCCATTGGTAGTAGTCAGGCAGACAGGTAACTACTTCACGACTCCAGTCGTAGATGGCGCCGATGCTCCGGAGTTGGCGGCGCATGTTTTCCACGTTTTGCATCGTCCAGGTAAAAGGGTGAATGCCGCGCTTGATAGCCGCGTTCTCCGCCGGTAAACCAAAAGCATCAAAGCCCATGGGGTGAAGCACATTATAACCCTGCAGTCGCTTGAATCGGGCATAGACATCGGAAGGCGCCATGGCGTACCAGTGTCCGATATGAAGGTCGCCCGAAGTGTAGGGGAACATGGTTAGCGCGTACCACTTGGGTCGAGAGTCGTTCTCGCTTACCTCGTACAGCTTATCCTCGGCCCATCTTTCTTGCCATTTACGCTCAATTTCAGGGGGGTTATAACTCGCTGTCATGTACGCTTTCTCCAACAGAATAGATGCTGGTGGCGGTAAAACCCGGTGGTAACGCTGCGACGTGAAGGCATAGTCCAGAGAGTAGTCTAACTTAATTGACGGACATTCGTCAACACGTTTAACGGTGCCGGCAGTGAGACGGCGTATTAACCAAGAAAAGGCTGGGTACTCTTCTCCAGCAATACCCAGCCTTTAAAAATAATTCAGATATATAATTTATTTAATTATAAAAGCTTTAGCTCTTACCGATTCGGAACATCTTTGTGCTGCAAACAGGGCATGTTCCCTGAGTTGCCGGCTTGCCGTTCTTCATGGTAATGGCTCTTGCGTCTTTCATCTCTCGTTTCGCACGGCACTTTACACAATAGGCTTGCATTACTTACCTCCTTTTTCCTTTATTATTTGGTTTGTAGCAAGAATAAACTATTCTTTCGGTAATGTCAATAGTGATAGAGCCTATAATAGTAAAAAATTGCCACTATTCTTGTCGGAAAGGCACTCCTTTCCTTCTCAGGAGGGATGTTTCTGACCGCCGGTATCCGGTTTCCCTTTGTGCCTGCCGATTGCCGGTGAAGGTTTTTCCTGCCGGATTGCTCATTAAGCCTGATATCACGTATAATCCAGGTACGATGGTGAGTACACTGGCAATTATACGGATAGTGCCGGGGGCTATTTTTTTGGGGTGGTTAATGGCTGGAAGGACGTCCTATTGCGGTTAGTTTCGAGATTAAAAGACAAGATATTCTACGGTTGGGTGGTGGTGCTGATATTTCTGACCATCGGCGTCTCCCTTTACGGGATACGTTTTACTTTTGGTATTTTCTTTAAGTCTATCGAGAACGAATTCGAACTGACCCGCGCTGCCACGTCGGCGGTGATATCGGTTAGCATGGTCCTTTCGGGGGTCAGCGCTTTTATTGCCGGCTGGGCGCTGGATAAATACGGACCGAAGATTGTCGTCCTTATGATGGGTCTGTTTACCGGACTGAGCTTGGTACTGACCGGTTTTACTGATTCCTTGTGGCAGATATTCATCACCTATAGCCTGCTTCTGGCCATGGGCCTCGGCGCGCTATTCGTCGTGCCCATGTCGGTGGTCTCCAGGTGGTTCGATAAGAAGCGGGGGCTGGCGCTGGGTATTGCCAGCTCGGGTGTCGGGCTGGGTATGGTGATTATGGCGCCTTTTGCCACCTATCTTATTGCCAACTTCGAATGGCGTACGGCCTATACCGTGATTGGGATAATTGCCTGGGTGGTGGTGATCCCACTCTCACGACTTCTTAAAAAGGAGCCATCGGAAATCGGAGCGCTGCCGGACGGAGTAAAATCGAAACCAACCGTTCCGGCTGAGGCCGGAAATGATAACCAGCCGTACTTTCTTACTCTATCGCAGGCCTTGAAGACCCGCAGTTTCCGTATTGCGCTAATAATGTGGCCATTATACTCTTCAAACGTGTTTTTTATGATGACTCACCTGGTACCCCACATCACCGATATCGGGTTTCCCCCGGCCACGGCCGCCTCTATCCTTAGCCTGCTGGGGGGAGCGACGATTGCCGGCCGGGTATTGCTGGGTAATATTTCCGACCGGATAGGCCGAAAACTAACGGCCAGTATCTGTGCCCTGCTGCAAGCCGGGGGCCTGGCGTTGCTGGTCTGGGGGCAGGAACTGTGGATGCTTTACCTGGTGGCTTTCGTTTACGGGTTTGGCTTTGGCGGGATGAGCCCGGTGTTAGCGGCTCTGGCCGGAGATATCTTCGGGTTGGGTAGCATCGGCGCTATCCTGGGTATGCTGGAAATCAGTTTTGGCTTTGGTGGTGCCCTTGGTCCGTTTATCGGCGGGATAATCTACGATGTTAGCGGCAGTTATCTTCCGGCTTTTGCGGCGTCGACCATCGTCATGCTGACGGTGGCTTTACTGGTAAGATTGATTAAAGTAGAGAAATACAACTTACGACGCGAATATCACCGGTAATGTCGCGCCGTAGGAATCGTGGGCATGGTTAATTTTGCCGTTTAGCAGCAAGCTGTTTTAGTGCCGGATGGTTAATAGAGGCGCATATTGGCGGCAAATTCGGCCAGCCGCATGACGTAACCCGGTAGTATCCCCAGTAGCAGTATACCGAGGCTGGCCAGCACCAGGGCCAGTTTGAGAGTCCCCGATTGGCTAATCTTCTCTTCAGAGGCCGGCTTGCCCAGCCACATGACCTTCACCACGCGCAGGTAATAGTAGGCTGATATCACGCTGTTTATCACGGCAATAATCACCAGCCACAGCAGATTGTGCTGCACGGCGGCGCTGAATATATAGAACTTGGCCATAAAGCCGGCCGCCGGCGGCATACCGATAAGCGAGATGAGGCCGAGGGTCAAAGCCAGGGCCACCAGCGGCGTCCGCTTTCCCATCCCGGCATAGTCCTCTATCTGGTCGCTGTTCAGCTTGGTGGAGATGGCGATAATGGCGATGAAAACGCCCATATTGGTAAAAACATAGCTGGCAAGGAAGAAGAGAATGCCGCTCCGACCGGCGGTATCAGCCCCCGCCGAAAACCCCATCGCCGCCAGGCCAATCAGAAGATACCCGGCCTGGGCGATGCTGGAGTAACCCAGCAGGCGCTTGATATTAGTTTGCGGGATGGCCATGATATTGCCCAGAGTCATGCCTATCGCCGCCAGCACGGCAAAAATCATCCCCCAGTTTAAGCTCAGCCATTCGGGCTGCCCGAAGGCGGAGAAGAAAACGCGCAGGATGATGGCAAAACCGGCGGCTTTACTGGCTACGGAGAGGTAAGCGGTTATCGGCGTGGGCGCTCCTTCGTAGACATCAGGCACCCACATCTGGAACGGGACGGCCGCAATCTTGAAACCAAAACCGGCAATCAGCAGCACCATTCCGAGGATAAGCGCCGGACTGGCCAGCAGGGTCTGCGCGGGCATGGTCTGGATGACCATGGCGATTTCACCGAGCTGGGTTTTACCGGTGAAACCGAAAATCAAGGCCATGCCGTAGAGAAGCACGGCGGAAGAGATAGCGCCCAGCAGCAGATATTTCAGCGAGGCTTCGGTTGACTTGCCGTCTTTGAGGAAGCCGACCAGGGCATAAAGAGAAATGCTGGTCAGTTCCAGGGAGATATAAAGGGTGATGAGGTCAGCGGCGCCTGCCATCAGCATCATACCGAGCGTGGAGAGTAACACCAGGGCATAATATTCACCCTGAAAACGGGCGAACCGGGAAGTATAGTCCACTGAGGCCAGGATGACCAGGAAAGCCACGGCCAGGAAAATCAGTTTAAAGAACAGGGCGAAGTTATCTACGGCCAGCATGTTGTTAAAGATGGCCGGGAAACTGTTTCCCCACATGGCGATGGTAATGACGCCGGCGATTACCAGTCCCGAAATGCTGACCTGTGCCAGCACCCTCTTCTGCCTGACGAATAAATCAAGCAGGATGACGAGAATGGCAAAGACGGTTAATGTCAGTTCCGGTATAAATAGCGTCAGATTCAAAAGCTACTCCTTATTTTTTGGCAGGAAACAATTCGTGCCTAACCAGCTTTGGTTTGTTTTTCGGGTTATGTTAACAGACCTCTTTTTTAGTTTGTTAATAGGCCTCCACAGTACCATATTGGCGGGTGTCCCATCTTTTCTTTAGCCTCCTAATAAGCCCACGATGGGTGAAATACCGAGCTTAAAGAGATCGGTCAGAATGGCCGGATATATGCCGACCAGCATAATCACGGCAATTAAAGCAAACATGTATACCCGCTCCAGGATATCGGCGTCCGCCGTGCCGTTGAATTTCTCCAGCGGCGGTCCGTAGAACACTCTCTGGAGCATCCAGAGAATGTAGCCGGCGGTAAGGACAACACCGAGTATGCTCAGGATGGTATAAATCTGGATACCGGGGACGATGGTGGAGGTGAAACTGCCGATAAAAATCAGGAACTCGGCGGCAAACCCGCTGGTGGTGGGCAGTCCCAGGGAAGCCAGCCCGGCAACAGAGAAGACGACGGCGATAATGGGCATTTGGCGGGCCAGGCCACCAAGATTACGCAGGTCGCGTTCGTGGGTGTTATGCATCACCAGTCCCACCATGGCGAACAGCAGTCCGGTGATCACACCATGGCTGAACATCTGCATGGCGGCGCCCACCAGGCTCACCTGGCTCAGGGCAAAGACACCGAGGAGCACGTAGCCCATGTGGCTGATGCTGCTGTAGGCAATCATCCGCTTGAAATCGGTCTGCCTCAGGGTCACCGCGGCGCCGTAGAGCACGCCGATAACGGCCAGAATAATCAGGATGACGGCATACTGCTTGGCTACCCCCGGGAAAAGGCTGACGCAGAGCCGAATCATACCGTAGCCGCCCATCTTGATGAGGGCACCGGCGAGCATGACGCTGACCGCCGTGGGTGCGTCAGTGTGGGCATCCGGGAGCCAGGTATGAAACGGAAAAACAGGCAGCTTGATGGCAAATCCGATCAGGAGCAGGAAGAAGATAGCCGCTGCCGGCATAATCGTTTGCACCATGCCGAGACCGCCGCTGGCTATCTCCACCATGTTCAGGCTGCCAGTGGTGAAATACAGGCTGAGAATGCCGGCCAGCATGAAAGCGCTGCCGAGCAAAGTATAAATAACGTACTTCATCGCCGAGTATTCTTTCCGTCCGGCGCCCCAGATAGTAATCAGGAAATACATGGGGATGATTTCAATTTCCCACATGATGAAGAAGAGGAGCAGGTCGAGAGAAAGGAATACTCCCAGGATGCTTGTTTCCAGGAGCAGGAGCCAGCCGAAATACTCGCGCAGCCGGAGGTTGATTTTCCAGGAAATAAGCACGGAGAGGAAACCGAGGAAGGTAGTCAGCACCACCATGGGCAGGCTTAACCCGTCGACACCGAGGTGATAATTGGCATTAAGCGGCGCAATCCAGAGCAGCTTTTCTTCAAATTGGATTAAGCCGGCGGCGGCTTGTGAGCGGTCGAAAACGGCAAAGAGAGCTACGGAGAGGGCAAATGGCAGGAAAGTAAAGACGGCGGCAAGCCACCTTATCAGCCGTGCGCGGTCGCCGCAGAAAAAGGCAACGATGATCGCCCCCGCCACCGGGAGGAAGAGTAGGATTGACAGATAGCTAAAATCCAATTAAGCTAACTCCTTACCGGTATTCATCCGAAGAAAAATATGGCGAAAATGATGGCCAGTATCCCGATACCCATGAACAGACCATAGAGCTGCAGTTGCCCGGTTTGCATCCGGCGGAGGGCCCGGCCACCATAAATGGCGCTACTGGCCACCCCGTTGACCACACCATCCACCCCGCGACTATCGAATCGCTCAAAACTGCCGAAGAGTCCCCGAAGCAGGACCGTTTTCACGATAACATTTTCGTAAAGCTCGTCAAGCCAGTACTTGTGCAGGAAAAGGCTATAAAGGGGACGGAAAAGGCGGCCCAACCGCTCCGCGGAAACCCATTTCTTATCATATATGGCGTAAGCGAGCAGGATACCAAGCCCGGCCAGTATCAGGGACAGCCAGGGGAGCACTTGGGTGAAGGGATGGAAAAGACCGGCAAAGAAGCCGTGCGTTTCACCGTGGCCCAGCAAGGCACCGAAATGCCCGGTCACGTTCCAAAGACCGGAGAACACAGCCAGGACGGCCAGGGCCACCATGGGTACCACCATGACGTTAGGTGATTCGTGCGGGTGGCTGTCGTGAGCCTCCGGACCACCGCCGCGGTACTCACCACCGAAGGTCATAAAAACGGCGCGGAACATATAGAAAGCGGTCATAAACACGGTAATCATGGCCAGTACGAACAGGACCGGCTGGGCTAAAGCGCTGATGACTATCTCGTCCTTGCTCCAGAAGCCGGAGAGAGGCCAGATTCCGGCGATACTGAGCGAGGCGATTACAAAAGTGGCGTAGGTCCAGGGCATCATCCGGCGCAGTCCGCCCATCAACCTCATGTCAAAAGTACCCGTGGCGTGGTTGACGCTACCCGCACCGAGGAAGAGCAACGCCTTGAAGAAGGCGTGGTTGAACAGGTGGAAAATACCGATAGCGACACCTCCGGTGCCGAGACCAAGCATCATGTAGCCCAGCTGGCTGATGGTGGAATAAGCCAGGACGCGTTTGATATCATTAGCCACCAGTCCCATGGAGGCGGCAAAGATGGCGGTCACCCCGCCGATGACGGCTACCGTGGTCAACGCCGCCGGCGAGTTTTCAAAGAGGGGGAACATACGGGCGACCAGGAAGACGCCGGCGGAGACCATGGTGGCGGAGTGGATGAGGGCGCTCACCGGGGTGGGGCCTTCCATGGCGTCAGGCAGCCAGGTGTGGAGCGGGAACTGGGCTGACTTACCCACGGCGCCGGCAAAGATGCCGATGGCGCCCCAGGTGAGGACACTGCCCGCCAAGACACCGGTTATCGCCAGCTCATGTAACTCGGCGATATCAAAGGTACCCGTGTTCATATATAGTATCAGTATTCCGACCAGGAAACCGAAGTCGCCAACCCGGGTGACAATAAAGGCTTTCTTGGCGGCATTGGCCGCCGACGGCTTGTGAAACCAGAAACCGATTAGCAGGTAAGAGCACAGGCCGACCAGTTCCCAGAAGACAAACATGAACACCAGGTTGCCGGCTACTATCAGCCCCAGCATCGACATGGTGAAGAGGGACATCCAGGCGTAATAGCGGTGGTAACCGGGGTCGCCGCGCATGTATCCCTGGGAATAAATCTGTATCATCAGGCTGACAAAGGTGACTACCACCAGCATCACCGCCGTCAACGCGTCAACGAGCAGCCCGAGATGGAGGGTAACCCCGCCCTCGATGACTACCCAGTTGATCACGGGCACGGGTAATTCGTGATTGGGGGCCGTCATCACCGACGCCAGCGTCCAGACGGAAAGCGCCAGAGAAATGGAGAGGGCGGCGATAAGGGTGTAGCCGGCAATCCTCGACTCCTGTTTGACGAAAGGTCGGATAAAAAAGGCTATGATAAGAAACGAGAAAAACGGCAGGAGAAATATCAGCCAGATAAATTGATAAGGTATCATAGCTTCCTTAAGATATCCTTAATAACATGCTCTTTATCACTCGGTATCAGGACGGAATACTCGGCAATTTCCTGGCCAATGGGCAGACCGGAGACGGGGAGGATGAGGGTGGGGATTCCTTCACCCTCGAACAGCTCCTTCCACATCTCGGCAACCATTAAATATTGAGCTCTTTTTATCTCTACCCACATATTATTACCACTTCATCAGGTTAATCTTGGTCACGTCTATGTCCTGCCGGTTACGATAGATAGCCAGTATAATCGCCAGTCCGACGGCCGCTTCCGCCGCCGCCACGACGATGACGAAGATAGCAAAAATCTGGCCGGTCAACTCCGCCGGCACGATGTAACGGGAAAAGGCAATCAGCGTGATATTGACCGCGACGAGCATCAGCTCAATGCACATCAGGATGATGACCGCGTTCCGTTTTGCCAGCGCCCCGTATAGTCCGATAGAGAAAAGAACCGCCGACAGTACCAGATAATGCTCCAGTCCTAAAGACATTATTATTTCTCCCTCGCCAGTACAATCGCGCCCACAATGGCGGAGAGCAGCAAGACGGCGGCAATCTCCACCGGTAAAATAAAGCCGCCCTCTCCAAATAGTTTGATGGCCAGGGGGGCGGTGGTCGGCGTCAGCGCCGGGGTGTTACTGATTTGCCACGGCGTGTTTATCACGGCCAGTACCAGCACTTCAAGGAATAAAACAGCGACCACCAGGGCCGGAATTTGAAGTCGGTTGGCCGGGCTGCCCCGATGGACGTCCCGGGTCATCATAATCGCCAGAATTATCAACACGGATATGGCGCCGACGTAGACCAGAATCTGGATCGCGGCCAAGAAATCGGCGCTGAGCGTGACATATATTCCAGCCACCGTCAGGAAACATAATATCAGCGAGAGGGCGGCCCGGAAGACGTTCCGCAGCAGGACGACACCCAGGGCAGACAGGACGGCCACCACTGCCAGTGCCCAGAAAGCGACCGTCAGTCCCATCACCTTTTCTCCACAACTTTCTCGATAAGTAGCGTCTGCTTGGGCAGCTTGGCGGCGCGTTCAGGGTAGAAATAGCCGCTGACCGGGCGCTCGGGCGTTTCCAGCATAGCCTCTTTGCCCTGGATAAGCTCATCGCGACGGTACGTGGCGCACTCGTACTGGTAGCTTAAAAACAGTGCCTGGAAAGGGCAGGCCTCGACGCAGAGGGCGCACTGGATACAGTATCCGGTATCAACCTCATACTTTTCCACGCGGTATTTGTTTTCCACCAGGTTGGTTGAAGTGACTATCTCAATAGCCCCCTGGGGGCACGTCTTGGCGCAGGTGCCGCAGCCGGTGCACTTTTCCTCGCTCCAGATGAGTTCGTTGCCTCTTATCCGGCGCGAGGTGTTTAGTCGTTGTTCCGGGTACTGCGAGACCGTGGACGGACGGAAAAGATGCTTGATGGTTACCGTCATCCCCTTGGCGATGCCTATTCCGTAGCGTTCAAACTTCAATTCTACCCAACCCCAGTTTAAAGAATTTCGACCATATCAATATCAAGACGACCATGATGGCAAAGTTCACCGGCACCAATATCCAGGGTAACGCCGTGGGCCAAATCAGTACCTGGATAGCGGTTATTACCAGGTTAATCAGGGCCAGCGGGAGGAGGAACTTCCAGGCCAGCGCCATCAGCTGGTCAATCCTGACCCTGGGCAGTGTGGTGCGTGTCCAGACCATGACAAAGAAGACGATGACTACCTTCAGGACAAACCAGAGTATCGGCGGCAACAGCGGGCCTCGCCAGCCGCCGAGGAAAAGGGTGGTGATGATGGCGGAGATAGCCAGGGCTTCAGCGTATTCCACGAGGTAGAACATGGCGAATTTCATGCCGGAATACTCGGTGTGAAACCCGGCGACAATTTCTGAATCGGCTTCCATCAGGTCGAAGGGACTGCGGTTGATTTCGGCACAACCGGCAACGAAGAAAAGCAGGCAACCCAGCGGCTGTAGCAGGATGAAGGGAATATTCTGGGCCAGTACTATCTGGTTCAGGGACATTGAGCCGGCAATCATCACCACGCCGACCACGGCCAGTACCAGCGGAATCTCGTAGCTCACCACGGCGGCCACATTGCGCATGGCGCCGAGGAGAGAATACTTACTGCTGGAGCCCCAGCCGGCCATAAAGACGCCGACCGTGGAGACGGAACTGATGGCCACGATATAAAGGATACCTATATTCAGGTCGGCCAGGAGTGCTTTATCCTGGAACGGTATCACGGCGAAAATCATCAGCGCCGGCGCAAAGGCAACAATCGGTGCCAGCCAGTGAACCAGTTTGTCGGCGGTGGTGGGCACGATGTTTTCTTTTAACAGTACCTTAAGGGCATCGGCCACCGGCTGCAATAAGCCGAAGGGGCCGGTCCGGTTGGGGCCGAGGCGGGACTGCATATAGCCCATGCCTCTCCGCTCAATGTAAATAAACCCCATGACCATGGTCAGCACAAAGCCGATGATAACGACGGTGAAAAACAGCCAGTGCCACCAGAATCCGCCCGGCCAGTCCGGAGGCAGCGCCTGCATGGGCACCCGGCTGTTAATAACGAAATCAATGATGGCCATTACCGGTCAATCTCTCCCACCGTGATATCGATACTGCCAAAAATGACGATGGCGTCCGCTATCTTCCATCCCCGCACCATCTCACGGAGGGCGGTCAGGTTTATCAGGCTAGGGGGGCGGATATGGCAGCGGTAAGGAGCGATGGAGTTGTCTGAAACCAGGTAAAAACCCAGTTCGCCCTTGGGAGCCTCGATGTGAGTATAGGCTTCCCCGACTGGTGGACGAACCAGGTGCGGCACGTCGCTCCGGATTGGTCCGGAAGGTAACTGCGCCACTGCCTGTTCGAGGATGCGCAGGCTCTGCCTCATCTCTGCTATCCTTACCCGGTAACGGTCATAGCAATCGCCGACGGTACCGGTGGGAATGTCGAACTCAAAGCGGTCATAAATGGAGTACGGGTCTGCTTTGCGGATGTCCCATTCGACGCCGCTGGCGCGGAGTACCGGGCCGCTGATGGAGCAGTTGATGGCTTTTTCCCTGGTCAATATACCAATACCCTTGGAGCGTGCCAGCAATATCTCATTTTGCATTAACAGGCGGTCGTACTCATCAATATAGCCGGGCATTTTATCAAGGAACTTGCGTAAAGCGGGTAAGAACTCGTCGGGGATGTCCTGGCTGACACCGCCCACCCTCATATAATTATAGGTAAGCCGCTGGCCGCTAACCATCTCGAAGAGGTCGACAATTTTCTCTCTTTCCCGGAACATATAGATGAACGGGGTAAAAAAGGCACCGCAGTCATTCAGAAAGGCGCCAACGGCGATAAGGAAAGCGGCGATGCGCTGCAGCTCCGCCATGATGACCCGCAGGTATTCGGCTCGCTCGGGGACTTTTATCCCGGCCAGCTTCTCCACGGCGGTAACGTAGGCAAAGTTGTTGCTCATCGAAGCGATGTAGTCAAGTCGGTCGGTCAGAGGAATGAATCCACCGTACGTCCGCTGTTCGGCCAGTTTTTCGATTCCCCGGTGAAGGTAGCCGAAGACGGGCTCGATATCGAGAACTACCTCTCCGTCCATGGTGGCCCTCATGCGGAAAACACCGTGGGTACTCGGATGTACCGGGCCTATATTGAGGACAAAAGGTTCCGTCTTCAGTGCCATTATAGATAGTCCTTACGCAGCGGGTGTCCCTGGAAATCTTCCCAGAGGAAAATACGCTTCATATTCGGATGACCTGTAAAATTAATACCCATCAGGTCATAAATTTCCCGTTCTTGAAAATCGGCTCCCTGCCATATCCCGATGACGGAAGGTAAAGACGGGTTTTCCCGGTCATAACAACGGGCTTTTACCACCGTGGTGTGGTTATGTTCCAGGGAAGAAAGCTGGTAAACAACCTCAAAGTACTGGTAGTAATCCACGGCGGTAATGTGATTGAGATAGTTGAAATCGAGCCCCGCCGTCTCCTTGAGGAAGCGGAGCGTATCCGGCAGGACTTCACTTTTTACAATCAGGTGGGCCTGGTTGGACTCGACAATACTGCCCGGGAATTTCTCCTCGAGTTGACCGGCAATGTCTTTTCCGGAAAGAGTGCGGGTCATTTACTGGTCGTCCTCCCTGCCCGGGACGAAATTTCTTTTCCTGGCAATCTTCTTCTGTAACATCTGAATTCCGTAAATCAGGGATTCGGGTCGAGGAGGGCAGCCGGGTATGTAGACGTCAACCGGAACGATGCGATTGTAGCCCGGGACCACGGCATAAGAAGAAGAAGCGAAAATGCCGCCGCTGATGCCACAGGCGCCCATGGCAATTACCCATTTCGGTTCCGCCATCTGGTTATAAATACGTTTTACGCTGGGCGCCATCTTCCAGGTCAGGGTGCCGGCGGTAATCAACAGGTCGGCCTGGCGCGGAGAGGCGCGGAGGATTTCCATGCCAAATCGGGCGAGGTCAAAACGAGGGCCGTTGGCGGCGATTAATTCGAAAGCACAGCAGGCCGGGAAGCAAATGGCGGGCCAGAGAGAAGAGCGACGGCTCCAGTTTATCAGCGCATCCACCGTGGTGAGCAGAATGTTCTGCTCCACTTCTTCCTCCAGCCACTTATCCGGGTCGGAGATAGGTTGCCGGCTGTTTGTTTTCAGTTCCTCGATAACCTGACCTTCGTATCGGTCAAGTTCTATATCCGGGTAGATATATTTACCGACCTTATCTACTTCCATTCCAGGACCTTCTTTTTCCAGGCATACAGATAGCCAACGAGAACGATGGTGATAAGGACGAGCACAGCGATAAAGCCGGAAACGCCCAGTACCCGCAGGCTAACCGCCCAGGGATAGAGAAAGATAACCAGCACGTCAAGGATCAAGAACACCAGGGCGTAGAAATAATAATGGAAGTTGAACTGTACCCACGTCTTACCGATGGTCTCCATACCACATTCGAAGACGGCGTTCTTGATGGGGTTGGGTTTGTCGGGGACAAGGCCGAGTAACCTGAGAGCGATTGGAATGGTGACCATTAAAAGAGTGAAAAGAACGACGGCGATAAGAAACAACCCGATGTATCCGTAGTTTGCTATCAACCAATATCCTCTCTTCTTTGGATAGCCGCGATAGTATAGCACAACTGATTTTCAGAAAGCAAGGCTTTTTTCTAAGAGATATCCGTCTTTTCCCCCGGAAAAACCCGGGCATGTAATTGAACAATTATCTGGTCGGAACATCGATAACCACGATTGAAATTGACAACCAGGCAGGTCATTTTGTAAACTGATAGCACCGAAGTGATTTGCCCCGGACAATTTCCTGGACCGATTGGAAAGCGCTTTTCATCAACAACCTTATTGCCGGGGGTACTGGCCGAAAGCGGGTGATGCAGATAAAGACATTCAGACCTCCCCTTTTCTATGGATGGATAATCGTCGGCATCGCCATCCTCGGCATGACCCTGATTTACGGCACCAGGCACTCCTTTTCGGTATTCTTTCCACCGATACTGGACGAATTCGGCTGGAGCCGGGGCAGTACCGCCATCATGCTCTCGTTGAACCTGCTTGTTTACGGGCTGGTGGCTCCGTTGGCCGGTACCCTCGGCGACCGATGGAAACCGAGGCGAGTCATGGTAACAGGTGTGGTTACCGTCGGTCTGGCTACGGCTGGCCTTGCCTTCGCTAACGAACTATGGCAGTTTTACCTGCTTTTCGGGATTATAATGCCAATAGGGACGGCCTTCTGCGGCTGGCCGCTGCTGGCTCCAGCGCTGGCGAACTGGTTTTCCAAACGACGCGGGTTGGCGATTGCGGTGGGACAGGTGGGAGGTGGCATCAGTTTTACCTATGGCATGTTCGTTGAGTACACCATCTCCCGGTTAAGCTGGCGCTCCGCCTATTTTGTCGTTGCTGGTGTGCTGGTGGCAATTATTGTCCCTCTTTACCTCTTCTTTTTTCACTACCGTCCCGAGAGCAAAGGCCTTCAGCCTTACGGGAGTGCCGAACCGACGATTACGCGGAGACTGGCTGCGAAAACAAATGAAGGGAACCTTCCCACCCGACGCGATTGGACACTGGGGCGGGCGATGAGGACGTACCAGCTCTGGCTTCTGGTTATATCGCAATCACTGTACTGGGGGATAGGAACTTACGTGGTACTGGCCCACCAGGTCAAGTTTGCCGAGGACATGGGATACAGCAGCACATTCGCGGCTTCAATTTTTGCCCTCTTCGGTGTCTTTATGATCATCGGGCAGCTTTCCTCGGCCATGTCCGACTGGATTGGCAGGGAGAAAACGGTGACACTGGCCACCATACTATCCATCAGCGCCGTGTTGGCATTGCTGTCCGTCGAGGGTGCCCAGCAGCCCTGGCTGTTATACGTTTATGCGGTGGGATTCGGGCTTGGGGCGGGACTGTACACGCCGATGGGTTTCGTGGGGGCGGCGGATATTTTCCACGGTAAACACTTCGGGGCGATATCCGGGTTGCTACTGACCGGAATGGGGGTGGGTGGTGCCTTCGGGCCATGGCTGGGGGGCTACATATATGATGTAACCGGTAGCTACACCGGTGCTTTTATTCTGGCCATCGTATGTTTTGTTCTGGCCAGTATCGCCTTCTGGATTGCTGCGCCCAGAAACGCCGACCGGCTGCGCGGGCAGGCGTAATACACACGGCCACATCGACTTCAAATTGACAAGCCCCAGGTAGTTCGGTAAACTTGTTTTGTCAGAATATCAATACCGCATGATTTCCTTTCCTCGTGAGGAACGTCCGTGACCATTGATGCCGTTAGCCAGCAGCTGGCTGAAAATATCCGGAAATATGATGCCGACTATCTGGAGGCGCGTCTTGAA
>JACZSH010000068.1 GCA_022574315.1 Chloroflexota bacterium
AAAATACATGCCCGATATATATTATCTAAACATAATTCTGTATTGTGGGTATTCCGACCTCCAAAAAGTGGCTTATCTACACTCCATGAATTATTATTGATGTGCTTAGTTATTGAAGATTTAGACGCACTACTTCGAAACACAAATCATCCTTTATATCTTCGAGCCTCTTTGTTATTACCTCGTAAAAAGGGCAGACTTGAAACACTGATAAGTCCGTTAACCGATAAGTCAATGAAGTTCAAACGGCTTACTTTCCGCTAATCTTAAGAGCTTTTATCCTCTACCAACCACAACCGAGCAGTACCATAAAACTAACCAAGATTGAGTAGAACCCAATACAAAATCCTTGACATTTGACGACCCCTGGCCTAAACTCATACTGGGAGTAAAGTTGCTTTTCAGCCGTTTGGGAGTTTTAACTTTCTATGGCACGTAGCCGCGCCGAAAGAGGTCCCGGCTTCGTCAATCCGGCTGACGCCCGCTTTATTCCGTCAATTCACCCTCATCATTCAAGGTCACACTATTCCCATTATTTACCGAGGAGAACTGCTGATGGTTAAATTTTCACTCCTGCCCAAGTCAAGCAAGTTCTTTGACCTTTTTGAAGCCAGCGCCCGGAACGCTCTGAAAACGGCTCAAGCCTTAAGGGACATGATTAACAGCTGGGACGTCATCGAGGGCAGGGTGGCCGAGATTACCGAGCTGGAACACGAGGGAGACTCCCTCACCCATCAGATTCTCGCCCAGTTGCACCGCACCTTCGTCACCCCCTTCGACCGGGAAGACATTGCCCTCCTCGCCCACACCATGGACGACATCACCGATTTTATCCACGCCGCGGCCGACGCCATGTTCATCTACAAAATAGACCGCCCCAGCGAGCGGGCCAGGGAGCTGGCGGACATCATTGTCCAGGCGGCCACCGAGGTGGAAATAGCGGTGACCGGACTGCGCCGCCACTCCGAGCTGAAGAAAATCCTTGACCATTGCATCGAGATTAACCGGCTGGAGAATATGGCCGACCGGGTTTTCCGCTCCGCCATGGCCGAGCTGTTTGATGACGTGGTGGATATCGCCCAGGTTATCAAGTGGCGTGAGATTTATGAGCAAATGGAGAGCGCTACCGACCGCTGTGAGGACGTGGCCAATGTCCTTGAAGGGGTAGCGCTGAAGCATGCCTGATGCCTCTCTCAGCCTCCTTATCCTGGTCATTGTCCTCGCCGTCGGCTTTGGTGTCGTCAACGGTTTCAACGACGCCGCCAACGCCATCGCCGCCGCCATCGGCACCCGCTCCCTTTCCCCGCGCAGCGCCCTGATTATCGCCGCCATCTTCAACTTTGTCGGCGCCGCCACCGGTACCGCCGTCGCCCACACCATCGGCAAGGGTATCCTGGTGCCGGAAGCAATCACCTACACCACCCTAATTGCCGCCCTGGCCTCCATTATCGTCTGGGGAACGGTGGCCACCTGGATGGGCCTGCCGATAAGCATCCACCACGGGTTTATCGCCGGCCTGGCGGCCGCCGGGATGGCGGTAGTCGGCTTCGACGCCGTGGTCTGGCACATAATGCAGCGGATTCTGGCGGCGGTGGTTATCGCCCCGTCGCTCGGTTTTATCGGAGGTTTCGCGGTTATGGTCGGCCTGTACTGGTGGTTCCGGAACAGCGCTCCGGACCGGATACGCCGCAGCTTCAGTCGTTTACAAGTATTAAGCACCGCTCTGATGGCCTACAGCCACGGGAAGAATGACGGGCAGATGCCCATCGGCGTCATCACCATGGGGCTGGTAATATACTACGGCGACCCCACCGTCTGGGACCGCCTCTCCCTGTTTAACCCGGACCTGTGGTGGGTAATCGTCATATCGGCCCTGGCAATCAGCTCCGGTATGGCCATGGGTGGCCGGAAGGTTATCAAGACGGTGGGCATGAGGATGACCACCCTCCGCCCCATTCACGGCTTCACCACCCACGTGGCCGCCGCCGCCGTCATCGAGACCGCCTCGCAGCTCGGCATCCCGGTGAGCACCACCCACTGCGTGACTGCTTCGGTAATGGGAGTGGGCTCCACCCGCCGCTTCTCGGCGGTGCGCTGGGGAATCGCCGGCAATATCATCGCCGCCTGGGTTTTGACCTTCCCCATCTGCGGCGCCCTCGGCTACGGCTTCACCCGGCTGCTGCAAACGATTATGTAGACCGGCTAGAGGGAGATTTCCGGCCGGTTGACCCGGCACTTCTCGGCGGTAATAATAGCCCCGATATCGGACACGGCCCGGTCGATTTCATCCCGCCGGCTGTAGACCACGTAGTCGAAAAATGACACCTGTTCCAGTTCGCTTTCCGCCGTCCGGGTACGCCGGTCCAGGTCAACCGCCGATTCGGTATGCCGGTTCTTCAGCCTGAGGATAAGTTCGTCCCGGGAGGGCGGCATCAGAAAGATAAACACCGCCTGAGGCAGGATTTTCTTGAAAGTAGCCGCTCCCTGGATGTCAACTTTCACTACCGTATCCCGGCCGCTGTCCAGCGCCTGCTTTACCGGCGCCCTGGGCACTCCGTAGCCGTTACCGTAGACTTCCGCCCATTCCAGCAGTTCACCCGCCTTTACCATGGCCCGGAACTTTTGCCCGGAGATAAAGTGGTAGTCTCTCCCGTCCTTTTCCCCGGCACGCCGGTGACGCGTGGTGACGGTGATAATGTATTCAAGGGGATATTTCCGCTCCCTCATCCGGCCTAAAACGGCATCCTTACCCACCCCGGAGGGACCGGAAAGAACCAGCAGCAGCGGCCTGGTTGCCCGGTCAGCCAGAGACCGGTTTTTAGAACTCATCCGTTTCGTCGCTTGGCTCCGGTTTCATCACCGGGTTCACCCGGCTCGTCTGCAGTCTGCCGGATATAGTCTCCGGGGCAAGCGCCGCCAGAATAACATGTCCGCTATCAACGAAGATAACCACTTTGGTCCTTCTTCCGTTGGTCATATCAATCAACATCCCCTTATTTCTCCCCTCCTGAATCGTCCGCTTGGTGGGCGCCGAGTTTGGTGATGCCATCGCGATAACCCTGTTCATGGCGACGATATTCCCGAATCCGATATGAACCAGTTCTACATCCAACACTATCACCTCAGCATATTATTTGAAGAACCATCTCCAAGCTTGATAAATCAGCGCCAACCTGTCTCAAGAAGGTTAACCGGCTGTTATCAGCCCCAATTTCTCCCCTAACCTATCACTTGTCTCCGCCGTTGTCAAGCGATAAAAGCCAAGGTATGATTCGGTTTTGGCTGGTGATGTCATGGCGAGCCGAAGGCGAAGCAATCTATATCGATAGTTCAATTATTAGAGATTGCTTCGTCGCGGCGCTCCTCGCAATGACAAGTGGATTCAACCAAGTAAAAATAAAACCTTTTTCTTTACCGCTTGACGGCGTCCGCAGTATAATATCAGGTAGATTTGTATAAAATCCGTAAGTTTAGGGGAGATAAACAATGGGTAAAGAGAAAAAGAAGGCGGCGATTAGATGGTGGAGCGACTGGACAGTCCTCTGGGTTATCGGCGGTCTTGTCCTGACCTATTTTGTTTTTATCTCGGAACAGTTGCATCCGGGGTCGCATCCTGTCCACTGGCTGGTCAGCATTCTGGGTGGAGGTATCGGTTTCGGCATCGGGCTTTTCGTTGATATCGGCCTTCTCCCGTTTATGCGGTCGCTGCGGCGTAACTCCGGAAGAACAATTATCAAGCCGGTTAAAGGGAAGCGGAGAAACGAGAGAAACCGGTAAGAATAATTAAGCTTACTTTGGAGGCTGAGTTAAATCGGCTTAAAAATTTAAAATTCCAGTTCCAGGCTGATGTTTAACGCCCGGGAAGAGTGAGTCAGGGCGCCAACCGATATTCGGTTGACCCCGGCGGCGGCGGCATCGTGGACGCTGGCCAGCGTAATCCCCCCGGAGGCTTCGGTCATCACCCGGTCGGGCAGGACATTTAAAACCCGGCGCATTTCCCCGGGGGCCATGTTGTCCAGCAAAATTATGTCGGCGCCGGCCGCGGCCACCTCCGTCGCTTCCTCGGCGCTGGTAACTTCTATCTCGATTAACATCCCCGGCGGGGCGTTCCTTTTCGCCTTGAGCACAATCTCTTTCAGGCTCATGCCCATCGCGCGCAGCGCCGCCAGGTGGTTGTCTTTCACCAGAATGCCGTCCCCCAGGTGCAGACGGTGATTCTTCCCGCCGCCTTTTAGAACGGCATATTTTTCCAGGAATCTGAGCCCGGGTGTGGTCTTACGGGTATCGGTGATATCAACGGTAAAGCCGCCGGTTTTAGCCACATATTCGGCGGTTTGGGTCGCAATACCGCTGAGCCTTTGCAAGAAATTGATGGCGATACGTTCGGCTTTGAGGATACTGGCCACTCCGCCGGAAACGGTGGCCACCACGTCTCCGGGCTGGACCCTGGTGCCGTCTTTGATTAACGTCTCCATTTCCAGAGACGGGTCAACCCGCCGGAATACTTTACCGGCTATTTCGATACCGGCCAGGACGCCGGGTTCCTTAATCAGTACGGATGCTTTGCCCTTTAAATCGGATGGAATCAACGCCTCGGTGGTCACGTCACCGTGACCCAGGTCTTCGTCCAGGGCCAGGTCAATGATATTAGCTACTTGCTCTTCAAATAGTTGGTGTTTATCCACCGGCCACCTCCTCTCTCGCTTGTGGCGCGGTAAAAACGAGATGCCGCCTCCACCGGGGGGAACTCCGGGGATAATCAGTGCGGAAATGAGCCCCGCGGCTCTCTTCTCGGAGCAATGCCGCTTCGGTTACCAGCCGCCCGGTCAGCACCAGGTTGTTGAGTTCATAGGAAGGCCGGTCGGTGGGTGGTGGCAGGGATTTTTGCCATCCGGACAGGGTATCTGCCGCCTGGATCAGGCTTTCCCGGTGGCGAATAATGCCCACTTTGTCCCAGAGGAGCTGCTGCAAGGCGGCCAGGCTGGGTTTGGGTAACGGCTTCGGTTTTTGTCTGGAACCCGATAACTGATGAGTGGACGTATCTTTGTTGATACCGGCGGTTCTTGGTTTATTCCTCTGGCGGGTTTTTTCGATGATTCTCTTGCTGAAAACGACTACTTCCAGCAGCGAGTTTGATGCCAGCCGGTTGGCCCCGTGTACTCCGGTGCAGGCGGTTTCACCGGTGGCGAACAGGCCGGTGATACTGGTTTCTCCCCAGGTGTTAGTCTTGATGCCGCCCATCATATAATGTGCGGCCGGTGCTACCGGTACCAGTTCCCGGGTAATGTCCAGGCCATGGGACAGACAGAACTGGTAGATACGTGGAAAACGCGTGGTAATAAACTGCGGCGGCAGGTGGGTAACGTCGATGAAGACTCTATCCGCGCCTGTTTTTTTCATGTCGCTGAGTATGCCGCGGGTCACCACATCGCGCGGCGCCATATCTCCCTGCGGCGAATAGTCGGTCATGAAACGCCGGCCGTCGATGTTGCGCAGCCTGCCACCCTCACCCCTGACTGCCTCGGAGATGAGAAAAATGGGTACGCCGGGCATATGCAGGGTAGTGGGGTGGAACTGGAAAAACTCCATGTCGGTAATTTCGGCTCCCGCTTCGTGGGCCAGGGCGATACCGTCACCGGTGGCAATATCCGAGTTGGTGTTGAACCTAAAGAGTTGACCGGCGCCGCCGGTGGCCAGCACCAGGCAGCCGCACTCGAATTCCACCAGGGAATCGGTATGGCAGTCCAGGGCTTTGACACCCCTGACCGAACCATCACGTACCAGGATTCGGGAAGCCAGGCAATCTTCGATTACTTTTATCCCGGAGGCGCGGACCAGCCGGCTCAGGGTGATTTCGATGTGCTCACCGGTAGCGTCGCCGCCGGCGTGGAGAATGCGGGGGGCGCTGTGGGCCGCCTCCATGGCGAGAGCGACCTCTCCGTCCAGCGTATCGAAAGGAATCCCCAGGTGCACCAGTTCGGCGATTCGGGCGGGAGCTTCCTCGGTCAGGATTCGCACCGCCTCCTCATCGCACAGGCCGTCGCCGGCGTTTAGGGTGTCCCGGAAGTGGAGCTCGGGAGAATCTTCCCTGCCGATGGCCGCGGCAATCCCCCCCTGGGCGTATTTGGTGTTGCAGTCGTCGATACTGCCCTTGGTAATCACCAGCACGCTGCCATGCTCCCTGGCGAGCAGCGCGGTATAAAGCCCGGCAATGCCGCTGCCCACGATAATATAATCATAGTAGCTCATCTGTCCACCCTGTCATCATGCCCGGGGCAGGTTGAATAGGCAGGTCCCTTTATAAAAACCTCCTTCTCCTTCCCATCCAAAGAGAAGGAGATAAAAATGGTGAGGTTGTTTATCGGGGTAGTTTGAAGGGCAAAGCCCTTCAAAAGTAACCCTTCCCCCTCTCCTTTTAAGGAGAAGGGGATAAAGGGGGTGAGGTCATTAAACAAACCCTACCTTTGTTCTCGCCGACTGGTCACGCTGGTTCGAGCTACCCGGAGGGTCGCCCCTGATTCTACCTTGATGACGATGCTGTCGTCGCTGAGGCTTTCCACTACCCCGAAGATACCGCCGGCGGTGAGGACTTTATCGCCTTTCTGCAGCTCTATCATCAGTTCGTTGTGCTCTTTCTGCCGCTTGCGCTGCGGACGAATCATCATAAAATAGAACACACCAAAAATCAGGCCGATGAAAATGAGAATTGACCAGTCAAACCCTTCTGCCTCTCCCCGGGCCGGAAGGCAGCCTCCCAGGACGGTTAGCACCGAGAAGAGCAGACCCGTGACCAGTAGTAATTTTAATATCCCGTTTCGTTTCATTTTCCCTCCTTGCATCGTTTATATTATCTTTCCCTGGAGTGACCAGGGGCTGGTTTTTTCAATCCGGATATTTATCAACTGCCCCCGGCAATCGTGGCTGTTATGGAAGAACACCAGCCGGTCGGAGCGGGTGCGCCCCTGCCATTTATCTTTTGCCTTCCCCTCCACCAGCACTTCAACGGTTTCACCCAGCAGCCGGGCATTATGGTCGGTCGCGATTTTCTCCTGGAGCTGCTCTATGGTGCACAACCGCTCTTTTTTCACCGCCGGCGGGACGTTATCCTCAAGCTCCCGGGCGGCGCTGGTGCCTTCTCTCGGTGAATAGGCGGCGACGTGAACGGTATGAAACCTCAGTTCGGTCAGCAAATCGACCGTTTCCTGGAACTGCCCGGCGCTTTCCGAGGGGAAGCCAACGATAATATCCGTGCTCAAGGCTATCTCCGGGAGGCGGCCGCGCAGGCGAGTCACCAGCCGGCGGTATTGTTCTACGGTGTAGCCTCGCCTCATCGCGGTTAAAATGTCGTTGCTGCCTGCCTGGACGGGGAGGTTGAGTTGCTCGCAGACCTTGTCCAGGGAAGCTATCGCTTCGATGAGCTTATCACTCATGTCCTTGGGGTGGTTGGTCAGAAAACGTATCCGTACCAGACCGGTTATC
>JACZSH010000069.1 GCA_022574315.1 Chloroflexota bacterium
ACACCGTTCTCTAAGAACCCGGTAATGACTCCTTTACGGAAAAACATCTTTACTCCCCGCCGGCGCACCAGTGTCCAGGCAAACAAAAACAGGATGCCACCGCCCACAAGCTCCGGAACATAGACCTCGGGATTGTGCAGTAAGGCATAAAATATGCCACCTGTCCATCCGCTAAGATTAACCTTCTCAAAAGCGAAACCGTAGAGCGGCCAGAACAGGGTTTTTGGGATGTTCCAGACCTGGTCGAAGACAAGATGGGTAAAAGTGCCCAAGGCGATGGCCAGGAGCCACGTTTTACCTCTGGCATGGAAGAGATAAGTCCCGATTATGGTAACGAGGATAAAGAAAAGCAGCGTATGGCTGAAAATCCGACCGTTGCTGAAAGTTTCCCGGAACAGTAATTGGCCTATCGGCTTGTCAATGACATCCGGTAGCAGCGAACCAAGGAGCAGGAGTCTGATATCGGCCCGTCTGGCCAGAAAAGCAAACCATGCCACCGGGCGCATCCGGCTCTGTGGCGGTCTCGTCGCTACTTTTTCAATTAGCAGTCCAGGATTTTTCTCCGGCGGCCGGGAAGGAACTTTATTAAGGACGCCGCTTAAAAGTGCCGCCGCCCCCAGCGTGATGCCGGCATGTCCCAGTATGAGCATCCAGTGTCACCTCTCTCACGATGATAGTCCAACCGACTGTGAATGACAACTGGTGCGGAAAAGTCGCGCACCCGTATAGCGCCTGGCGGACTGATAAAAAATGGTTATTGGCGGTGCTGGATTGATAGCGGAGGCTAATTTGAAGGTGATTTACGTTGACATTAAAAGTCACTAACTCTATAATTTACGGCAGGGTTATGGAAAAAATCAGGATTGGAATTTTAACCGGTGGCGGAGATTGCGCCGGGCTGAATCCGGCCATAAAATGGGCGGTTAAGACGGCGTTGAGCGAGCGTCTGGAAGGGGAAAGGGGCGTCCAGTATGAGGTCCTGGGGATTAAGAATGGATGGAGAGGTTTGCTTAACGTCGAATCGGTTGGGCCTGACGCCGAGGAAAATATAATCCCGTTGAGCCAGGAGAAAGTCAGGACCTGGGACAGGTACGGCGGCACTTTTCTGGGAACCTCACGCACCAATCCGTATGATCCGGAGAACGACCAGTCGAAAACGGTGTTGGATAATATTGAAAAATTTGGGCTGGAGGTGATAATAGCTATCGGCGGAGACGATACCCTGGGGGTGGCGCTCAAACTAAGCAAAGCCGGAGTCAACGTTGTTGGCATTCCCAAGACAATTGACAAGGACCTTGCCGAGACTGATTATACCCTGGGTTTTGAGACGGCGATTAGTGTTATTACCGAGGAAGTGGACCGGCTGAGGACTACGGCCGGCTCTCACCAGAGAATATTTGTGGTGGAGACGATGGGAAGGCACGCCGGATGGCTGGCTTTGGAGGGAGGGGAGTCCAGCGGGGCTTATATTATACTGATTCCGGAGTACGATTTTTCGCTGGAGAGGGTGAATGAACTGGTCCTGGAAGGGAGAAAGGCCGGCGCACGGTATGATATTATTCTGGTCGCCGAGGGCGCCAAACCAGTGGGAGGTACTGAATTTGTGAAAATTGAAGGCGTGGACAGCTTTGGCCATAAGGCTCTGGGTGGAATCGGTGAATATATGGCCGATGAAATCGCGGGCAATACAAAGCTGGAATGCCGAAGTGTCGTCCTCAGTCATCTGCAGCGGGGCGGAGCGCCGTGTGCCTACGACCGAAGGATGGGACGCTATTTCGGTATCGCGGCGATTGACCTGATAACCAATAATGATTACGGGAAGATGGTCTGTTACCGGAACGGCCGGATTACGTCCGTACCTCTGTCCAGAGTTATCGGCAAGACAAACTTTGTGAACGTAGAGACGGAGTACGATAAGGAAAGGTATAACGGCCGCCGGACTATCTTGTAAGAGAAACCGGCGCCGGATGGCTCCGGCCAATGAACGGCAAGTTGAGGGATAAGATGACTGCGCAACCGGATAATATTGACGTCCTGGTGGAAAGGGCGGTATTTGAGGCTGACGAAGGGGTCAGGAAGAGTTGCCGTCAGGAAATCAGGCAGCGAGCCGCGCATCAGGGGATTTACCCGGCCAGCATCCAGGGCTTGTACGAGGCCGCCGGCCAGGGGCTTTACCACGGCAGCACGGTGCCGGCCATAAATGTCCGCGGCCTTACCTACGTCGTGGCCAGGGCCGTATTCAGGGCGGCGATGAAAGATGTCGTGGGCGCCTTTATCTTCGAGATTGCTCGCTCTGAGATTGGCTACACCGGGCAGCGACCGGACGAATACGCGGTATGTATCCTGGCGGCGGCGATTAAGGAAGGTTACCGGGGGCCGGTTTTTATCCAGGGAGACCACTTTCAGGTTAATCGGAGCAAATACGCTACGGAACCGGAAAAAGAGCTGCCGGCGATAGAGGCGCTTATCCGGGAGGCGGTCGGAGCCGGTTTTTTGAATATAGATATCGATGCTTCTACCGTGGTGGACCTGGGGCGGGATACCCTGGTGGCACAGCAGGAAAAGAACAGCCAGGTCACCGCCGATATGACCAGGCTGATACGCAGTATAGAGCCGAAAGGGGTGACCATTTCGGTGGGAGGAGAAATCGGGGAGATAGGTAAGGGTAACAGCACTGTGGAAGACCTGCAGGCATTTATGACCGGCTATCTCAACCGGCTGGGGGTCGGGGTGATAGGGATTTCTAAAATCAGCGTGCAGACGGGTACTTCACACGGCGGCGTGGTGCTGCCGGACGGCTCGATTGCCGAGGTAAAACTGGATTTTCAGACATTGGCAGCCCTCTCTAAGCTGGCCCGGGACAGGTACGGGATGGGGGGTGCCGTGCAGCACGGCGCTTCCACTCTCCCGGATGATGCCTTCGACATGTTCCCGAAGGCGAATACGCTGGAGGTGCACCTGGCGACGGGATTTCAGAACCTTATCTATGATAGTCCCCATTTCCCGGCGGAACTGTTAAAAGATATCTACGGACACCTCTTCAAAAAATACGCCGGTGAAAGAAAAGAAGGCGAGACCGAAGAGCAATTCCTTTACAAGACCAGAAAGAAGGCGCTGGGTGATTTCAAGAGAGAAATCTGGAATATCCCGGCCGAAAATCTCGAGGCAATAGGGCAGACACTGGAAAATCGATTCTCGTTGCTTTTCCACAAACTAAACGTGGTGGGAACAGTTGACCTGACCAGTAAGTATATCGAGACTCATAAATAATAAACGGAGGTTAAAGAATGACGGAATTACTGGTTTCCATAGCACAGGGTATCGAAAAAGGAGACGACAAGCAGGTCGTCGAATTGGTCGGTAAGGCGCTCGAAGGCGGTACGCCGGCACTGGATATCCTGGAGAAAGGGATGGTGCCCGGCATCCAGGCACTGGGCAAATGCTTCAAAGAAGGGACGGCGTATCTTCCCGAGGTTTTGATTGCCTGCCGTGCCATGAACCGAGGCGTCGAGTTGCTGAAACCGCACCTGGAGGGAGTGGAAGTGACCAGCAAAGGGACCGTGATCGTGGGTACCGTGGAAGGTGACATGCACGACATCGGCAAAAACCTGGTCAAGCTCATGCTGGAAAGCAATGGTTTCAAGGTGGAGGACCTGGGGTCGGACGTGGTACCGGGCGTCTTTGTTGACGCGGTGCGCGACACCAACGCCGATATCCTGGCGCTGTCGGCCCTGCTCACCATGACCATGGTGGAGATGCCCAATGTCATTGACGCCCTGAAAGAGGCCGGGCTGAGGGACAAAGTAAAAATCATGATTGGCGGCGCCCCGATTACCCGGGAATTCGCCGACGAAATAGGCTGCGAAGGGTTTGCCGAAGACTGTGCTTCGGCGGTTGATGAAGCGGTTCGATTGATGAGTTTGTAAAGGAATATGGTAATGAACGATTCAAATAAACCGATGCCCAATAGAGACCGTTTCCTGGCGATATGCCATTTTGAAAGACCGAACGACGTCTCCATTATCGACTGGTTCAACCGGTACTGGACGGAGACACCGGCGGCGTGGGTGAAACAGGGCGCTCCCAAAGAGATTCTGACCCCGGAAGGTTTTAATCAGTATTTCCAGTTCGAACACATCCACAATTTGCAGGAAATCGTTTCCGAGCATAACCGCACCGACTTGCCGGAGACGGAAGCCGGGGAAAGTTTTTACGTCACGCCGCCGATTATGCCCGTTTTTGAGAAAAAAGTGCTGCGTGAAGACGAGCGCCACCGTGTGGAACTGACTTACGGCGGGGCGACGGTAGAGATTTCCAAGGAGCATCCCTGGAGAATGCCCAAGTATCTGGAGCACCCGGTGAAAGACCGGGCGACCTGGAAAGAATACAAGAAACGGCTTGACCCTTATACCGCCGAGCGCTGGCCCCAAGACTGGTACGGTTTTGTGGACAAGGTTAACGGCGAAGATACGCCCACTCTGCTGATGCTGGAGGGGTTTTTCGGCATCCTGCGTGAGTGGATGGGAGTCGAAAAGCTGCTCTATACCTTCTACGATGACCCCAACCTGATAGAAGATATGATGGACCAGATGCTCTACATGATGATGGGCATCGCCCGGCGGGCGGTCAGAGACCTGCGCATTGATTGTATCCGTTTCTGGGAGGATATGGCTTATAAGACCGGCCCCCTGATTTCCCCGGCCATGTTCAGGAAATTTATGCTACCCCGCTACCGGGTGGTTACCGATTTTCTGCGCAGTAATGGCATTGACGTTCTCCATATCGATTGCGATGGTAAAATTGATGAGCTGATACCGCTCTGGCTGGAAGTCGGCATTAATTTCCACTGGCCGCTGGAGGTTGCCGCCGGCATGGACGCCGTGGCGCTGCGGAAAAAGTATGGCAAGCAGTTGATACTGTCCAGCAATATCGACAAACGGGTGCTTCTCAAAGGGAAAGACGCCATCCGTGAGGAGGTTATGGCCAAGGTGCCTTTCCTGCTGGAAGAAGGCGGTTATTTCCCCGGCCTGGACCATGGCATTCCGCCTGACGTCCCGCTGGAAAACTTCCGCTATTTTATCAACCTGCTGCGGGAAATCGGCGGCAAGGACAAGCTGCCCGAATAGCCGGAGCCGCGGACATCTTAAAACGTTACCAAGGAGGACCCTGATGATTAAGTCAAGTACGCCTATGCCCAATCGGGAAAGGTTCCTGGCCATCTGCCGTGGCGACAGGCCGGGCGACGTGCCGATGGATGACTATTTTAACCGGTACTGGTCGGAGACACCGGAGGTGTGGGTGCAAAAAGGCGCTCCCAAAGAAATACTGACCGCCGAAGGTTTTAGAGAATATTTTCAGCTCGACCGCATCCGCGGGTTGCAGGAAATCGTGGCCGGGGTAAACCGGGCCGATTTGAAGGAAGACCCTTCGCAGCCGGGCCCGGGTCATTATATCATCACGCCGCCGATTGTGCCTGTCTTCGAGCGGAAAATTATCCGGGAAGACGAGCGTCACCGCGTGGAATTGACTCACGGTGGGGTGACGGTGGAGGTTTCCAAGTCTCATCCGCTGGCTATGCCCAAGTTCGTCGACCATCCGGTGAAAGACTGGGCGACCTGGAAAGAATATAAAAAAAGGCTCGACCCGGATACGCCGGCACGCTGGCCAGCCGGCTGGGATGCCTACGTAGAGCAGAGAAACCGCGATGACGTGCCGACCCTGCTGCTGCTGTCGGGGTTTTTCGGGGTGCTGCGGGAATGGGCGGGCATGGAAAGACTGCTCTACTGGTTTTATGATGACCCTGGCCTGGTGGAAGATATGATGGAACAGGTGCTCTATATGGTGCTGGGCGTTGCCAAACGGGCGCTGAAAGACCTGCGGATTGACTTCGTCCGTTTCTGGGAAGATATGGCTTACAAGACGGGCCCCCTGATTTCTCCAGACATGGTCCGGAAGTTTATGGGGCCGCGCTACAAGAAAATCACTGACTTCCTGCGCAGCCAGGGTGTCGAGGTAATCCATATCGACAGCGACGGTAATATTGATGAACTGATACCCATCTGGATGGAATACGGGATTAATTTCCCCTGGCCGCTGGAGGTGGCCGCCCGGAATGACGGCATTGCCTGGCGGAAGAAATACGGCAAGGACATTATCCTGGGCGGGCACATTGACAAACGGGCTTTTATCAAAGGGAAAGAGGCGCTCCGTGCTGAGGTCATGTCCAAAGTGCCCTATCTGGTGGAGACTGGCGGCTTCTTCCCCGGCCTGGATCACGTTATTCCACCGGACGTGCCGTTTGAAAACTTTGTCTACTTTATTAACCTGCTCCGGGAGATTGCCGGACGGGACAAGCTGCCTGAGTAGGCGACGCGGCCAGAAAAAAGTTCAGGAGGTGAGTCTGTGTCTATTTTAATTACCGGCGGGACTGGCTTTATCGGCGTTGGTCTGGCGCACCGGCTGGTGGAAAAAGGCGAAGACGTGGTGCTGTTTGATATCGCGCCGAACAGCCAGCGTGCTGCCGGTATCAAGGGTAATGTCAAGATTGTGCCGGGCGACCTGAAAGTCTGGCCCGAGGTTATGAACGTGGTCAAGGATAATCACGTCACCGGCATCTTCCACCTTGGCTCCATGCTCAGTCTGCCCTCGGAGGAAAACCCCTGGGCCTCTTTCCAGACCAATGTGGCCGGCACGATGTACGTCCTGGAGGCCGCCCGCCTCTTTAACGTAAAACGGCTGGTGTTTTCCAGCACGGCGGCGACCTACGGACTGGGCATCGGGGAGGTGGTCACCGACGAAACACTGCAGCGACCGATTAACATGTACGGGGCAGGTAAACTGTACGGCGAGCTGTTGGGTCGGTTTTACCACCGGAAGTTCGGCCTTGATTTCAGGGCGCTGCGGTACCTGGCGGTGATGGGGCCGGGCGTGAAAACGATGGCTATCACGCAGTATAACGCCTGGATGGTGGAAAACGCGGCTCTCGGTAAGCCCTTCGAATGCTTCGTTACCAGGGAGACGGCGATACCGGTTATTTACATTAAGGACGCCATACGGGCGGCGGAAATGCTCTATGACGCGCCGCTGGAGCAGGTCGGCACCATGTGCTATAACATCTCCGGCGTATCGCCGGCACAGTCGGCCGGTGAACTGGAAAAAGCGGTCAAGAAGTTCATCCCGGACGCCCGGATTACCTACAAGCCGGACCGGGTAGCCATGGAACTGATGCAGAGCCTGCCGATAAAGGTGCTGGATGACAGCCGGGCACGACAGGAATGGGGCTGGCAGCCACTGTATGATAGTTATGACAAAGTGGTGAAGGACTTCATTCAGGAAGTAAAAACGAGGCCCGAATTTTACGGTTTGACATAAAATAGCTGAAAATAACCGTAACGTCAAGACGAGGAACGGATTGGATATGAAAGCTGAAGTCATTTCTATCG
>JACZSH010000070.1 GCA_022574315.1 Chloroflexota bacterium
GGACCCATCCCCGCGGCCACCGATGCGGCGGCGCCGCCGCTGGAACCACCCACCGTGAAATCGGTGTCCCAGGGATTGCGCGTTATCCCGAAGATTTTATTAAAGGTCGAAGCCCCGGCGGCAAACTCCGGGGTGTTCGTTTTACCCATGATAATGGCGCCGGCTCTTTTCAAACGCTCGACGACGAGGTCGTCTTCGACCGGCACAAAATTTTCATACAGCTTGGAGCCAAACGTCGTCCGGACACCGGCCACCGATGTCACATCCTTGATAGACACCGGTATCCCGGTCAGCGGGCCGGTATCGCCGCCTTTCATCACGGCTGATTCAGCCTTTCTGGCCGCCTCAAGGGCCATCTCCGGAACGAGGGTACAATAGGCGTTGATGGTCGGATTTATCTTATCAATACGCTCCAGGAACGCCGTCACCACCTCAACCGGAGATATTTGCCGGGCCTGAATCATTTCTCGGAGCTTCATCGCCGGTGTGTAACACAGGTCTGCCGGGTTAGCCGGGGCTCTGTTTTCTTTAGCTTCCATCAGCTGATACCCCCTCCTCGCTATTACCGGGGATTAACCGGACCGTAATGCCGAAACGGTGAATTTATCAACCGCAAACCAGTTTGGGGGCTATTTATATGTCCAGGTTGCGGACACTCTTGGCGTGTGCCTGGATAAACGCCTTGCGGGGCGGCACATCTCCACCCATCAGCACGTGGAAAACATGGTCTGCCTTGGCGGCGTCTCTTATTTCCACTCCGAGCAGGGTGCGCGTTTCCGGGTCCATGGTGGTCTCCCACAGTTGCGTCGGGGTCATCTCGCCAAGACCCTTGTAGCGCTGAACGTTTATTTTCTTGGCCCCTTTTAGCTGCTGCATCACTTCTTCTTTTTCCTGTTCCGAGTAAACCCATTGCTGGTTACCGGCCGCCTTAATACGATAAAGGGGGGGCTGGGCAATGTAAAGATAACCACCGTCGATTAACCGTGTCATATGCCGGAAGAAAAAAGTCAGCAGCAAGGTGCGGATGTGTGACCCGTCAACATCGGCATCCGTCATCAGGATAATGCGGTGATAGCGGAGTTTATCCGGATTAAAATCATCACCGATACCGGCCCCCAGTGCGGTAATAATGATGCGGATTTCTTCGCTCGCCAGCATCCTGTCCGGCGGCGCCTTCTCAACATTCAGGATTTTACCCCGCAGCGGCAGTATCGCCTGGAAACGCCGGTTACGTCCCTGCTTGGCAGAGCCGCCGGCGGAATCACCCTCCACCAGATAAAGTTCGCACTGGGACGGTTCTTTTTCGGAACAATCAGCCAGTTTCCCGGGCAGGGTGCCCGTATCCAGACTGCTCTTGCGGATAATCAGGTCACGGGCTTTGCGGGCGGCCTCTCTGGCTCTGGCCACGGTGAGACACTTTTCAATAATCCGCTTGGCTTCATCAGGGTGCTCTTCGAGGTAGAGGGCCAGTCCTTCGCTGACCACGCTTTCCACCTGGCTCTTAACTTCGATGTTACCCAGCTTGCCTTTAGTCTGTCCTTCAAATTGCGGTTCGGCTATTTTGACACTGATAATGGCGGTAAGCCCTTCCCGCACGTCTTCACCGGTCAGATTAGACTCGTCATCCTTGAGGAATTTCTTTTTATGGGCGTAGTCATTGAGAACCCTGGTCAGTGCGGAACGGAAACCGGTAAGATGAGTCCCCCCATCGGCCGTATTGACACAGTTGGCAAAGCTGAGTATGGATTCACTATAACCATCATTATATTGCAGCGCCGCTTCAACCATGGTGCTGTTAATCGACTTGGCGATATAAATGGGCTGGAGATGGCGCACCACGCGGCCTCGATTGAGATGGCGGACGAAACCGGTAATTCCCCCTTCAAAATAGAAGGTTAGTTCTTCATCTCTTTTTTCATCCTGAATCTTTATTTCCAGCTCTTTATTCAGGTAAGCCACTTCCCGCACGCGCTCACTAATGGTGTTGAAATCAATTTTAGCTTCACCGAATATCTCTGCATCGGCATAGAAAGTGATGGTGGTGCCCGTCTCCGTTGACTCGCCCACCTCAGCTAAAGGCCCCTGGGGTATGCCTTGCTTATACTCCTGCCGGTATAGCTTGCCGTCACGCCTGACATCACAGCGAACAAAAGAAGAGAGAGCATTCACCACCGAGGCGCCGACGCCATGTAACCCGCCTGATACCTGATAGGTGTGACCGCCAAATTTGGCTCCGGCGTGGAGTGTGGTCATCACCGTCTCCAGCGCCGATACGCCCGTCGCCGGATGGATTTCAACCGGGATGCCGCGTCCGTTATCCTCCACCCTGACACCACCGTCTTCCAGCATGGTGATAACTATCCGGGTGCAATACCCGGCCATCGCCTCGTCAACACTGTTGTAAATAATCTCGTAGACAACATGGTGCAAGCCACGCTGGTCGGTACTACCAATATACATACTCGGGCGTCGGCGTACTGCCTCCCGCCCGCCCAATACCTGAATGTCTTCAGCGGTGTACTCGTTGTTCTGGGGCAAGACTGTTGCACGTTGATTTTTCTTCGCCATACTTATATATCTCCTCGCTAGCAGTGGTAACCAACGGCACACTGACAGAGAAGCGGAACGGGGAAACCATGAGGAAAACAGCCCTCATTCGCAAAGAAAAAGGGTGGCCGGCTACCGACGTCTTCGAAAGACAAATTACGCATTTGACACTGATATTATAGCATAATTTACCTCTACGGTAAAGCCGACCAGGCTGGGCAGGAAAGATTTCTGCGCCCACCCGCGTTCAAAACTGCCGGCTACTCTCAGAACATGTCGCCGATAACCCGATTATTATTGCCAGGAGGACGCTTAATATGTTATATTAATTGTAATTAACCACCGCCAAGTACACTTTGACCTTTAAGCTGGTCCAGAGAGGCTGGTAAGGGAACCCCAGAGATGAGCGTCACGACCTCTTACCGGCCATGGTAAGAGGTTATTTTATGTCCAGTAAAGTAATAATGACGCCAGCGGACATCCGCCGGACTCTGGCTCGTATCGCCCACGAGATTATCGAGCAAAACAGGACCGTGGAAGATCTGCTGCTGGTAGGTCTGCGTACCAGAGGTGTCCCTTTAGCCCACCGCCTGGCCGCCAATATAGCTTATCTTGAGCCTCCAAAAATTATGGTCGGCGCTTTAGATATCACCCGTTACCGGGATGATATTTCTTCACACCCGGAAAAACCCGTCGTCCACCGCACTGACATCCCGACCAGTATTGACGGCAAATCAATCGTACTGGTTGATGACGTCCTCTATACCGGACGCAGCGCCCGCGCCGCCATGGATGCGCTCATTGACCTGGGGCGACCCAGACTAATCCAACTGGCCGTTCTCATTGACCGGGGTCACCGGGAAATGCCGATAAGACCCGATTTTGTCGGCAAGAATATTCCGAGCTCAAGACACGAAAATATTAAGGTGCAACTGGTAGAAATAGACGGTATCGACGAAGTATCTATTCTGAGTGATAGCGACGATAAATCAATCGAAAATGAATTCAGCCGAACAAAATCGTTCGAAAGGAGCTGATATGTCACCGCATAGTAAAAGTTTAGTCACCATCGACGATCTTTCCCATGGAGAAATAGACGCCCTGTTTTCCTTAGCCCAGGTCATGTCAGATTCTCTGGATGAACAGTTCGGCCTGTGTCGAGGCAAGATAATGGCCAGCCTTTTTTTCGAGCCGAGTACCCGGACCCGGCTCTCCTTTGAAACCGCCATGCACCGGCTCGGGGGCAGTGTTATTACCGCCTCGGATATCGGCGCCACCTCACTGGCCAAAGGGGAAAGCATTTCCGATATGGCAAGGGTAATCGGCAGCTATGTTGATATCATTGTCATCCGGCACCCCTGGGAGGGGGCGGCCAAGGTAGTCGCTGACTATGCCGGGGTCCCGGTGATAAACGCCGGTGACGGGGGCCATCAGCATCCCACGCAGACGCTTTGTGACCTTTACACGATAAAAAAGGAAAAAGGGACCATCCAGGGGTTAAAGATTGCCCTCTGGGGCGACCTGAAATACGGACGGACCATACATTCCCTGATTTTCGCGCTGGCCAAGTTCGGGGCAAACATCCTTTTCTGTCCTTCCCCGGGACTGGAAGTGCCGGAGCACATTATCAAGAAATTAACCGCCGAATACGGGGGGAAAATGGCAAAATACGCAACCCTTAACCAATCGGTGAAAAACGCCTTTTCTTTCCTGGATGCCGTTTACCTGACGCCGAGCAGCCCGCACCAGCTGGCCATGATGTCCGACCTGAACATTCAATTCGAACTGGAGTCGGGAGTCGATGCCCTCTACGTAACCCGTCCCCAGAAAGAAAGATTTACCGCCGGCGAAGAAAGCCGGGAACAAGGAGACCCGTTCCCGGTAGTGGACAAAAAACTACTCCGGGATAAAGCCTTCCGGAAAACTCTGGTCATGCACCCGCTGCCCCGGGTTGACGAGCTGGCCTACGAAATGGATGCCGACCCGAGAAGCAAATATTTTGAGCAGGCGGCGCACGGAGTACCGGTCAGAATGGCGCTCATCGCGATGCTGCTGGGGGTTAAAGAAGTTCCGCCGTCCCCGGATGACATTACCCCCGCCCTGGACTATCCGCGTTATGAGCATGATTCGGGAGCCAGGTGTGCCAACCCGCGCTGTGTTTCAGTACAGAAAACCGAGTTAAAATATCTCAAGCCGGACTTTATAATTGTGAATCGTGAGCCGCTGACGCTAAGGTGTGTCTACTGTGAACACGGGGTCGAACCGAAATATGTCGCCAGTGCCGAATGGCATGAAGGTAAAACGGCCACCAAAATTTACCATCATGCCGACAGCCGCTGGGCAAGAAAAATCAGGCCGGAAAATCTGATCGTTTTTAGTTCAGAGGATGAAGCCGGGGCTAAGGGGTTTAAGCCCAGCCACGACGTTTTAGAGCATCCCTCGAAAAGTCATCATTAAGGCCAGGTCAGGAAACAAGTGAAATCTTTACTGATACGGAACGGCCGGTTAATCGACCCCAGCCAAAACCTGGACAAAATTGGCGACCTGTTTATCAGTGAAGGTAAGATTTACGGTGTAGAGGACGCTGCACCACCGCCTGATTTGCAGGTCCTTGACGCCGAAGGTCTTATCGTCTGCCCCGGATTCATCGATTTCCATTGCCACCTGCGACAGCCCGGTGACGAGGCGAAGGAGACCATTGCCACCGGCACGCGAGCCGCCGCCAGAGGTGGTTTCACTACCGTCTGCTGCATGCCCAACACCAATCCCCCGCTGGACAATCCGCAGGTAATCGATTATATCCTGAGGGAAGCGGCCCGGGAAGCGGTTGTCCGGGTACTGCCCATCGGCAGTATCTCCAGAGGCAGGCAGGGTAAAGAGCTGACCGATATGGGCAAGCTGGCCGCCGCCGGAGCCGTCGCTTTCAGTGATGACGGCACCCCGGTCAGCAGTTCACCGTTGATGTACCAGGCGCTTGATTGCAGCCGCACCGTCGGTTTACCCATCATCGACCACTGCGAGGATATCACCCTGAGCCAGGGAGGACAGATTCATGAAGGCCGGGTATCTCTGGAGCTGGGTCTCCAGGGTATCCCCTCCGCCGCGGAAGAGAATATGGTCGCCCGTAATTTAGCCCTCGCCCGGCAGCTGCCCGGCAGTCACCTGCACATTGCCCACGTCAGCACCGAAGGGTCGGTGGAGCTTATCCGCCGTGCCCGGGAGAAAGGCGTCTCCGTCACCGCCGAGGTCACCCCCCACCACCTGACCCTGACCGATGAGGCGGCCAGAGGTTATAATACCGACGCCAAGGTAAGCCCCCCGCTGAGAACGGCGCGAGATAACCAGGCTTTAATACGCGGACTCAGGGAGGGCGTAATCGATTTTATCGTTACCGACCACGCTCCCCATGCCGAGGCGGACAAGCGGTGCGCCTTTAACCTGGCGGCTTCCGGTATCAGCAATTTTGAAACTGCCCTGGGCAGCCTGATGGGCCTGGTGCACGCAGGACAACTGACCCTGAATATGCTCATTGCCCGGCTAACCGCCGACCCGGCCAAAATCCTCCGTCATGAAAAGCTGGGTACATTGCAAAGAGGCGCCCCGGGAGACATTACCATCTTTGACCCGGCTAAAGAGTGGCCGGTAGACACGGGTAACTTTGCCTCCAAAGGTAAAAATACGCCGCTGGCCGGCACGGTGCTGAAGGGAAAAGTAATGGCCACCATTTACGGGGGAAAGCTGGTCTACCAGGACGGCGCCATCAAACTAACTGCATTTCAGGGAAATCGGTAATAGAAATAATGGGAGGGGAAGGGGAAGAATATAGAAAGAGGGGCGGCGCCCCTCTTGAACACCCTGCTGGGGGCGGGTATAAAGGTGAATAAACAATACTACGTTTATATAATGACTAATAAAACGAACAGGGTGTTCTATACAGGTGTAACGAATGACTTGAAAAGGAGAGCTTACGAGCACAAGGAAAAACTCATTGATGGATTTACCGGGAAGTATAACGTTTGTAAGCTTGTTTTCTACGAAGTTTGTGAGGACATAGAAAATGCTATTCTCAGGGAGAAACAAATCAAGGGTGGTTCCAGGGAAAAGAAGATTGAGTTAGTTAACAGTATGAATAAAGAATGGTGTGATTTGTATGAGAAGTTGTAGAGATTGCTTCGCTTCGCTCGCAATGACAGTGGGTGGTGTTTCGTACTCATATCATCCGTGTCATTGCGAGGAGCGCCGCGACGAAGCAATCTCCTCCCTCCCTCCTGTGAAGGGAAGAGGGGATTAAGGAGGTGAGGTGGATGAATTAGCATATTGACAAAGATACCTGTCAGAACTAGGATTAGTTATCGGGGTATGGCTGCCAAAATTAAGCATAGAGAAGCAAGATTATGGCTCTTCTAGACCTACTAAAGCACAGGAAAAGCGTTCGGCATTTTTTCGGCACGCCGTCGGGAAAATTCTTTCCGCCGCTTCCTCAAAACGTCCTTCGGCAATTGCATTCACGTACATTCCCGCGTCGGTGTGGACCGGGCAGGCTTGCCGGCAAGGAATATTCTTTAGCCGGAAATCCAGGTTGATTCTTCGTACCGTTTCTACTGTAGCGGTCATGACACTCACTCCAACAACATTTAACCAATGTTAGTTTGAACTGATGGTTTGATTCTTTTTGATCACATCCGCCACGCGTTTGCATTTTCCACGCACCAGAGTGAAATCCACTTTTACAGAATTTTCCCCTTCAGGCACAGTCACTTCCTGAATAACCGTTTTGGTTTTGTCGTGCCAGGCAATGATTTTGTAC
>JACZSH010000071.1 GCA_022574315.1 Chloroflexota bacterium
TTTATAGACTAACAAATTGCGACTCAGCCCCCTTTATTGCTATAATACCCGGAGTGGGGCTGTAGCTCAGTTGGGAGAGCGCCTCCCTTGCACGGAGGAAGTCAGGAGTTCGAGTCTCCTCAGCTCCACTTTTTTATACGCCAGTTCAGCCTTCCTTGAACTCCGGCCACGAAACGGAAAGGCTGCCTCAGCCACAAAAGTTCTACCCATTAATCATTTCTGCTATAATCCAACTGGAAAGGTTATTCCGGCATTGGGAGGTATTATGTCGTCGCGCCGGGCAAGCTGAACCCAGATGCTGGATGAACTCATTGGCTCCACGCTATCCCGGGAACTGATCGTTATCATCATCTCGGCACTGCCCATAACCGAGCTGCGCGGCGCTCTGCCGGTGGGCATAAGGCTGTTTCAGTTACCCTGGTATCAGGCTTTTTTTCTGGCGGTCATCGGCAATATGCTGCCCGTCCCCTTTTTGCTGCTCTTTCTGCAATCGCTGTTCAAGACTATCCGCCGGACAGACCCCGGCCGCCGGCTGGTCAACAGTCTGCTCAGGCACACCCGGCGGCATTCCGCCATCGTGGAAAAATACGGCATTATCGGCCTGATGCTGCTGGTGGCGGTGCCTCTGCCCGGGACCGGCGCCTGGACCGGGTCGATGGTCGCCTTTTTGCTCGGCCTGAGCTGGCACCGCGCCCTCCTCTCCATTACCGTCGGGGTGCTGGTCAGCGGCGTCATCGTTACCGCCCTGTCTCTCCTGGGCTGGGGTGGCGTCATCATTGCCGGCGTCGGCCTGGTCGCTATCGTGCTGCTGGGGCTGTGGAAGGCGTAACCGGCAATTTTTGAATCTTTATCTGCACGGAATTAGCCGATAATGATCTCGTCCAGCGCCCGCTTGGGCACGTGGTGCGTCCCCTGGCTGTCCCGCCAGTACTTCACATCTCCGTCCGGCCTCATCGCCTCGATCACCACTTTTTCCTTTGGTTTACCCAGGGCCAGCCCCAGGATGATTTCGTAGCGCGGTGGTATGTCAAGAGCCTGCCGCAGCTCGTCCTTACGCAGGTTTCCTATCATGCAGCCGCCCAGCCCCTTCTCCACCGCCCCCAGCAGGATGCTCTGCGCCACTATCCCGTGGTCGACTCCGAAAGACTGCTTTATCTCGGTGTCCTCGACGATAATGATATAGGCTGAGGGCTTTTCTCCTTCCTCCGGACCGCTCCAGTCCTTCAGATATGCCGCCCAGACAAAGCAGGGAAAAATCCTGGCGTTTTTTTCCGGTTCACTGGACAATACATATTTCAGTGCCTGCTTGTTGGCCGCCGACGGCGAAAGTCTGGCCAGGTCCACCAGTTCCCGCAGCGTCTCTTGGCTGATGGCAACGTCCTGGTGGAACCGCCGGTAGCTCCGGTTCTGCAGTATCAGGTCTCTTATCATGTCGCGCCTCCTCGTTAATATCCAGTCTAAATATAGCACACTGCGGACGGGTAATGCCATAACCCGCCAACACCCCCGCCACCGACCGTTTTTTCTGTAGTATTTGCGCAATAGAGTATTGACGCATTTGCGTAATTGCGTTATAATTAGGGCGCAAAGGAGGTCGCAGCGTGCCCGTTATCTGCGTCACCAACCAGAAAGGCGGCGTCGGCAAGACCACCACCTCGGCCGCCCTCGCCCACGCCCTCACCGAGTACGACCATCGGGTCCTCCTCGTCGACTGGGACCCGCAGGCCAGCCTGACCATCACCATGGGTATCGACCCGGATAACCTCAAGCTCACCGGTTACAGCACCCTCGCCGCCGCCATCCGGAACAATCATCGCCCTTCCCTGCGTGATGTCGTTATCCCCACCACCCACCCCGGTATCGACCTCGTGCCTTCCAACATCGAGCTGTCCCAGGCCGAACTCGACCTGGTGGGCGCTTTCACCCGGGAGCTCATCCTCCGCGACATGCTCGACTCGGTGCGCCGGACTTATGATTATATCCTGGTCGATTGTCTGCCCAGCCTCGGCCTGCTCACCATCAACGCCCTCTCCGCCGCCGACCGGGTGCTCATCCCGCTCCAGGCCGATTTCCTGGCCATGAAAGGCCTCGCCCTCCTCCTCGACACCATCATCCGCGTCCGTGACCGCCTCAACCCGGGTCTAGAAATCGCCGGCATCCTCTTCACCATGACCAATTCCCGCACCCTCCACTGCCGTGAAGTCATGGCCGTCACCCGCAAAGCTTTCGGCAACCGGATAAAAGTCTTTGACACCCAGGTCCCCAGCAGCGTCCGTTTCAAGGAAGCGCCCGCGGCCGGCGGCTCCATCCTCACCTACGCCCCCGGCTCCGAAGGAGCTAATGCCTATCGTCTACTCGCCAAGGAGATGATGAAATGAAAAGAGTCAGTATTACCCAAGAGCTTGCCTACGGTGCCGCCCTCGACCGCTTTACGGGCACCGAGCGCCCCGCCCCCACCCCGAAGAAAAGCAAGCCGCCGGCACCCCCACCCGCGGAGACTGCCGTGATTAAGCTCTCCGTCTTCCTCCAGCACGGGGAAGACACCTACCTGGAATCTCTCTCCTCGTCGGCCAAGTTCAGCGGCGGTAAAAAACTGAGCAAGACCCGCCTCATCGAGGCCATGGTGCGCGCCTTCCGCCGCAGCCGGCTCGACGTGCGCGGCGTGAAGACTGATGAGGAACTCCTCAAAAGAGTAATTGCGCAATTACGTTAATGAGGCTTTGCGCACCTGATCAGACTGATATCCATCTCATTGACAGCAGAGAGAACAGGGCATTATAATGCCTCTGGTTGGGCTATATTTCGTTTCTCTTTCAAGATAATTACCCCGTGGAGATAATCAAAAAGATGCGCTGGGTAAAAAATATCATCGAGATTGTCGGCGAAACTCAGCCCGACCTGAAGGTATCCGCTCCCGGCGTGGCCGACCTGAAAATACCCTTACCCTAAATACATAAGGAGGAGACAGCAGATGAAAAAGACCATCCTTGACTTCAAAGCAATGAAAAAGAAAGGGGAGAAAATCACTTACCTCACCGCCTATGACTTTCCTATAGCTCAACTCTGCGAGAAGGCGGGTTTCGATATGCTCCTGGTCGGAGACAGCGCCGGCATGGTCGTCCACGGCTACTCCGGCACCGTCCCGATGACCATGGACCAGATGATTCAGCACGCTGAGGATGTCAGGAGGGGCGCTCCCAACACCTTTATTATCGGGGACATGCCTTTCCTCTCCTACCAGCTAAGCGTGGAAAATGCCATCGCCAATGCCGGCCGTTTTTACAAGGAAGCCGGGGTGGATGCCATCAAGCTGGAAGGCGGCCTGCGCGTCGTCGATAAGGTCAGGGGCATCGTGGACGCCGGTATGAACGCAATGGGCCACATCGGCCTCACCCCGCAGAGTTCCGGTCAGGTGGGTGGTTTCAAAGCCCAGGGCCGGACCGCGGACACCGCCCTGGAAGTGATTGAAGATGCGGTGGCGATCGAAAAAGCGGGCGCATTTGCCCTCCTGGTGGAAGCGGTTCCCCCGGAAGTCGGCAAGATAATCACCGAAACGCTCTCGATACCTGTCCTGGGTATCGGCGCCGGCATGTACACCGACGGCCAGGTGCTGATTGTCGGCGACCTGCTCGGCCTGTTTGAGGCCTTCACTCCCAAGTTCGTCAAAAAGTACGCCAACCTGAGTGAGGTTATCGAGAAAGCCTTCGGCGAGTATATCGACGACGTCCAGACCAGCAAGTTCCCCGAAGAGAAGCATTGCTACCGGATGGTTGAAGGAGAACTGGACAAGCTGGAAGGGCGACTCAAAGAAAAATAGGCCGGTCGGGTAGGGCGTGGGCGAAGAATCTCTGATTAGCGTGATTACGCATTTGCGCAATTACGCTTGCAGGCGCCGGCTTCCGGGTATTCAGGCGCGGGGTTTTGTAGTCCAGTATCTCCAGCGCGGCACGATGATAAACTCTTTTTCTCCCGCTGACCGCTGATTATCTTCCTGAAGTTTTATAGCCCAGTATCTCCAGCATGGTCGTCTGGGTGAACTCTGCCCCCGGCGGCAGGATGATGAAGTCTTTTTCGTCCCACTGACCGCTGACTACCTTCCTGAAGAAGTCCAGAGAGCCCTCGATTTCCTCCTATGACAATCCCAGGAACTCGGCGTTGGCCCGGCCAGTCTGCCGGTATGCCTCCAGGTCGTAGGCGCCGGTATCTATCAGGGCTATCCGGGTGTAATTCTTGAACTCCTCGTTTATCACCCACCGGGCGGTCTCCTCGCTGAAGCGCTCCTTGTACTCTTCGTAAGAGCCAAGCGGCGACTGCCCCTCCTCGATATAGCCCCGCGTCAGGTAATAGGTGCCCGGGACCCGCTCGTGCTCCTGACGGTGGGCTTCGGCTGAACCCAGCCAGAAGCTGATGCAGTCATGCGCCCTGGGGATGACCAGCGGCTGCCGGCCCGCTTTCACCCCGACGATGCCGCTGCCGCAGGTACCGTAGCCGAGGACGATATAGTCTACGTCCTCAGCCGCCTGGTCGATTATTTCCTGGATGGCCGCCGGCATTTTACTCGGCGTGCGGTGCAGTCCCTGCTCCAGGTACTCGATGCAGACCCCGGAGCCGTCAACCGCCTCCAGCTCGTGTTTCAGCACGCGGCAGGCAATGACTAATATTTTCCCTCGTTTTTTTACCACTGAATTACTCCCGGCAACCTTATTTTAATTTTATCCCCCGTCCCGGACCGGTTACAGTTTGTCCCCCAGTTCCAGGCTCCGGATAAAGTTACTTTCAAAGTCCGGCCTCCCCGATAGCTCGATGTGGCGCACCCGGGCGGCAACCTCCTCCGCCTTTTGCCGCTCCTTCCGGTTTATCAGCGCCCGCAGGGCGCCTTCCATGGCCCCGTTGCCGATAAAGTGGACTTTCTCCAGCGGGAACGGCGGCACCAGCCCCAACGTAATCGCTTTCTCGCGGTTGATGTAATTGCCGAAGACTCCGGCCAGGAGCACCTCCCGGATATCCCCGGCGCTGATATTGGCTTCCTTCATCAGCAGCTCGATACCCACCCTCAACGCCCCCTTGGCCAGCTGCAGCTCCCGGACGTCCTGCTGGGTGAGCGTTATTTCCCTTTCCCGGTCGCGGTAAACGACGAACTCCCTCTGGTCACCCCGCTCCCTGACCCGCTCCGCCAGCTCCGGCGCCACCGGTGTTTCCATCTCCGACGGCAAGAGCATCCGCCCTTTCCGGTTGATAATCCCCACCCGGTACAACTCCGCCACCAGGTCAATCAGCCCCGACCCGCAGATACCCCGCGGGGTGCCGCCCCCCACCACCGTGTATTCCAACGGCGTGGCGTGGAACGACCCGATAGCCCCCCTTACCGCCCTCATGCCGTGCTTTATCTTGCCCCCTTCGAAAGCCGGACCGGCCGCCGTTGACGCCGTCAGCACGCCGTCTTTGGTGCCCAGCATCACCTCCCCGTTGGTGCCGATATCGATAGCCAGTCTCGGTGCGTCCGATTCGTATAATTTCGAGGCCAGTATCACCGCCGTCGTGTCGGCGCCGACAAAGCTGGCAATGGCCGGCAAGAGGTATAATTTGCCTCGCGGGTGTATCTGCACTCCCAGCTCGGCGGCCGGCAGGCTCTGCCCCCGGCTCAGCCCGCCGACATAGGGCGCCCGCGCCAGGTACATCGTCTCCAGTCCCAGGAATGAGTGCAGCATGGTGGTATTACCCGCCACGGCGATTTCAAAAATACGTTCCCTGTCCCGACCCGTCTGGCGGCAGACCCGGAGCAGGAGCTGGTTCAATCCCCTGACCAGCTCTTTCTGCAGCTTTTCCCGGTGCTCACCGCTTTCCTGCATGTAGAGGATACGCGAGATAACGTCCGCCCCGAAGGCAATCTGAGGGTTCATCTCCGCGTCCACGGCCATCACCTTGCCCGTATCCAGGTCCACCAGCCCCACCGCCAGGGTAGTCGTGCCGATGTCCAGCGCTACCCCCAGCATCTCCCGCCCCGCGTCCGGCGGGTCTATCTCCACCACCTCGTTGCCCACCAGGATGGCGTCACCTTTAAAATTATTTACCCGCAGCCGGCCGGTAATCGTCTGCAGCAGCCCCAGTCCGGCGGTCACCGCTCCCGACCTGGTCTCTTCCAGGTACCCGGCCAGCCGGTCCCAGTCGGCTCTCTGGTCGGCGAGGGTCGGTGCGGCCAGCTCGAATTGCCGCCGCTGCACGTTCGGCAGCAGCCGGATTGCCTCCCCCAGCATCCCAAGCCCGGCCTTGGCGCGGGATACGGCCAGTTCCGGAACCCGTACCTCGCCGGCGGCTTCTACCGTGGTATGGCAGGCCAGCCGCCAGCCGTTTTGCCTCTCCGCGTCGGACAGTTTCTCCCGTTCCAGCGCGGACAACTTCCGGCTGACTCCGGTGAGCTGCACCTTACACTTCAAACAGGTCCCCTGCCCCCCGCACGGCGAGTCAATGGCCACCCCGGCTTCTATCAGGCCCGTCCTGAGGTTGGCCCCCACCTTCAGCTTCAGTGCCTTACCGGACGGCAGTACCCGTATCCCAACTTTCATCTATGACAGTTTCCCGTCCCGAAAGGCTTTTATATACCCCATGCAGAACTTGTCCCGGTTCAGCAACGCCTCCGCCGCCACCAGGTTGGCCATCAGGCTGCGGTCGGTGGGGTCGAGGATGGCGGAGTCAAGCCCGTGGGCCATCGCCGCCACCAGGAACGTCCTGTTTATCAGTTTCCGCGCCGGCAGCCCGAAGGAAACGTTGGTCAGCCCGCCGGTGGTATGCACGCCCGGTATTTCCCGCATGATGCGCCCGATGGCTTCAATCGACGCCATCGCCGATGGCGAGTCGGTGGCCACCGGATAGACCAGGGGGTCGATGTAGATGTCGTCCCGGGCAACCCCTTCGCCGGTCAGGATTTCCACCATCTTTACGGCGACTTTCAGCTTGTCGTCGGCGGTGTTGGCCATGCCTTCGTCGCTCTGGCAGAGGGCGATGATTTTGGTGTGGTACTGCTTCACCAGCGGCAGAATACCCTCCAGGCGCGCCTTCTCCAGGCTGATTGAGTTGACCATCACCGGTCCCTTGACCACCTCCAGGGCGGCGGCGATCACCGCCGGGTCCGGGCTGTCGATACAGAGCGGTAAATCAGTCGCCCCCTGCACCGTCTCCACCAGCCAGCAGAGGTACTCCGTCTCCTGCTCCACAAAACTGCCGGCGTTAACATCGATATAGCTGGCGCCGGCTTCGGCCT